>CALKLO010000137.1 GCA_937991945.1 uncultured Granulosicoccus sp. | reverse complement strand
TAGGATTAAAATTATTTATCCTAAGTATCGAATAATATAATTGGATTTTATGCTGGCGTGGCCGTAACCTGTCACCACATATGAATCCGCAATAGAAGTAACGACTATGGCAATCGGCAAACCCAGTGTCAGATTAGGCGTAGATATCGGTGGTACGTTCACCGATGTCGTGCTCGAAACCGCTGACCAGCAATATTCCACCAAGGTGCTGACTACCTACAGTGCTCCTGAAGATGCCATCATCGATGGTTTGCAGCAGGTCTGTACCAAAGCAGGCGTTGAGCCTTCCACTGTTGGTCAAATTATCCATGGGACAACACTTGCCACAAACGCGTTAATAGAGCGTCGTGGTGCTCGTACGGCGCTCATCACAACTAACGGATTTCGAGATGTAATCGAGATGCGCACAGAGTCGAGATTTGAACAATACGATTTGGATCTGACCTTGCCGGAGCCGTTACTGCCTCGGCACCAGCGATACACAGTATCTGAGCGAATGAGTGCCCGTGGCGAGGTGCTTATTGAGCTTGCGCTTAGTGAAGTGGAGTCTGTCGTTGATGCGATAGAGGAAGCCGGTTATGCAAGTGTAGCGGTGGGTCTTATCCATTCGTATTTGAACAACACGCACGAGTGTCTGATTCGCGATGCTATTCATGCCAGGCTACCGCATGTCATGGTATCGATCTCCAGTGAAGTGTCGCCGCAGATGCGTGAATACGAACGCTTCAATACGGTTGTGGCCAATGCGTATATCAAGCCTTTAATGAAGAGTTACTTGGGTCGTTTGCAAGGTGAGCTTAAGAAGCAGGGTATTGAGTGTCCTATTTTTCTTATGCATTCAGGCGGCGGTATTATCTCATTAGACAGTGCTGCCGAATTCCCCGTGCGTTTGGTTGAATCTGGCCCTGCAGGTGGAGCGGTATTCGCAGCCAACATAGCGTCTCGTTATGGTTTGGATAAAGTGTTGTCGTTTGATATGGGTGGCACAACTGCCAAGATTTGCTTGATTAAAAATCAAACCCCTAAAACAAGCCGAGTGTTTGAAGTGGCGCGTACGTATCGCTTCAAGAAAGGTTCGGGTATGCCTATCTCTATTCCTGTTATTGATATGGTAGAAATTGGAGCCGGTGGCGGCTCTTTGGCTAGTGTCGACGCAATGCGACAGATTCGAGTTGGACCACATTCTGCAGGCTCAGAGCCTGGGCCTGCTTGTTATGGTCGAGGTGGGGACAAACCTGCAGTAACAGATGCAGACTTAGTGCTGGGTAAGCTTGATCCAGACAATTTCGCAGGCGGATCAATTACCTTGCACGCAGACCAATCTGCACAAGTGTTGGAAAACGTTTTAGGCAAGCCTTTGGACATGGATGCACAAACCGCTGCTTATGGCTTGGTTGAAGTGGTTGATGAAAACATGGCTAATGCAGCGCGTGTCCATGCTGTAGAAAACGGAGAAGACTTAGCCGAGTACACCATGATTGCATTTGGTGGAGCAGCTCCTTTACATGCGTCTCGATTGTGTGAAAAGTTAGGTGTTGATCGTTTGTTGGTCCCACCGGGTGCCGGGGTTGGTTCTGCTATTGGCTTTCTACGTGCACCGTTTAGTTTTGAAGCGAATCGCTCACACTATATGAAATTGTCTGATTTCAATGCACAGGCTATCAGTGAGTTATTGTCTGAGTTGTCAGCGGAGGCTACGACTTTTGTTCGCTCATGTGATGCCGATGCGCCGATTGCATCTGAGTTTAAAGCGTATATGCGTTACTCGGGTCAGGGTTGGGAAATTCCTGTGTCATTGAGTGGCGAACAAGCGATGAATCCTGATGCGCAAACCTATCAGAGTTTGTTTGAGGCTGATTACTCTGCGTTGTTTGGGAGAGTGGTCGATGGCATGGATATCGAAATCACAGTGTGGGCTGTGAATGCCACAACACCATCTCAAGTAGAGGAGCCAATCGCTTTGGCATCGGCAACCGGTGTCGCTCGGTCTGATGCAAGCAGACGTTTGTTCGATGCTGCATTGGGAGAGAGTGTTGATGCGTTAGTGGTGCTAAGAGACGATTTAGAAACGGGACACGTTTTGAAGGGCCCTGCCATTGTTACAGAAGATGAAACGACGATCATTGTGCCGAATAGTCGACAGGCTATGCGCCAATCTGACGGCTGTATTGATATCACCGTACAACACTAACGATTGGTTTTCGATCCTAAATGACTATTGAATTTATACGACAATCAGGCCCAGGTGCCTCGTTGCAATCCGGGAGGGTGATGTGAATACTAAAACATCCAATGTAGCAAAGCAGGTGATGTGGAACCGCCTAATTTCAGTGGTTGAAGAGCAGGCTCAAGCGTTAGTTCGCACTGCCTTTTCAACTTCTGTGAGAGAGGCGGGTGATTTGTCAGCCGGCGTTTATGACACAGAAGGGCGTATGCTTGCGCAAGCGGTAACGGGTACGCCTGGTCACGTGAATGCAATGGCTGATGCCGTCCCGCATTTTATGCGCCGTATCGGTATAGACAATATTTATGAAGGTGACGTGTATATCACTAATGATCCGTGGGAAGGAACAGGGCATTTACACGATATTACGGTGGTCACCCCGTCTTTTTATCAATCAAAGCATGTCGGATTTTTCGCTTGTACTGCACATGTTGTGGATGTTGGCGGTCGTGGTTTTGGCGCTGATGCTAACTCTATCTATGAGGAAGGTTTGTATATTCCTATTATGAAGTTGACTGAACGTGGCGAAATGGATCGCACCTTGATTAACATCATTCGTGGCAACGTTCGAGAACCTGATCAGCTCATAGGTGATGTATACGCGCTATCAACCTGTAATGAAATTGGTCACCGCCGTTTAGTCGATATGATGCAAGAGTTTGATCTTGACTCACTCCAAGACATCGCTGAATTTATCTTAGAAAATTCGCGCCGTGCAACGCTTGAGCGAATTAATGCTTTGCCTGCGAAGACAGCGCAAGGTGAGATGCGTATTGATGGGTTTAGTCGCCCAATCGATTTAAAAGTGAGTCTTGTCTTTGAAAAGGATCGTATCCTATGCGATTTTACGGGTACCTCAGGTTTAGATAAAAAAGGTATCAATGTTCCATTGGTGTATACCAAGGCGTATGCCTGTTATGCGCTCAAATGTGCCATTGCTCCTGAAATTCCAAACAACGCAGCATCATTAGCGCCGTTTGAAATTACAGCACCTGTAAATTCTATTGTGAATGCTGTGCATCCAGCGCCTGTTGCTTTGCGGCATGTTATTGGTCATATGATTCCAGACACGGTTTACGATGCGTTAGACAAGATGCTCCCCAACACCGTGCCTGCAGAGGGGGCAGGGTGCTTATGTAATTTCCAAGTATCACTACGCCCACGTACTGATGACATTGATGAGCCCACTGATATTGCTGCTCGAGATGCTGCTGTGCGATCCGAAGTGCTCACGTTTAATTCAGGCGGGTCTGGTGCACGTCCCACGCAGGACGGCATGAGCGCAACAGCGTTTCCATCGGGTGTAATGACGATGCCTATAGAGGCCACCGAGCATGTAGGGCCTGTCATCATTTGGCGCAAGGAATTGCGTCCCGATAGCGGTGGGGCTGGGCAGTACCGTGGAGGTTTAGGTCAGTACATGGAAGTAGGTGCTGTTGAAGGACATGAGTTTGATTTTCAGGCTATGTTCGACCGCGTTGATCACCCCGCAAGAGGGCGACAAGGTGGAGGTGATGGTGCTTCAACCGAAATACGCCAAGATGATATGACGCCTATGAAAGGCAAGGGTAAGCAATTTGTTCCGCATGGCAGAAGAGTGGTGTTGTCTTTTCCAGGGGGGGCAGGCTACGGTGTTGCAGCTGATCGAGATCCGGCTCTTATACGTCAGGATCTGGCTCGCGGCTATATTTCAGCTGAGGCGTGTCAAAGAGACTACGGCTTCAGCCAAGCAGAGGTAGACTCTGTACTTAATGCGATTAAACGAGGGGAGGAGATATCATGACCGATTTTGAATTACAAACACCAAAGCAGTCGTCTTATGATGTAGTGATTGTGGGTGGGGCTATGTATGGCTCGTCCGTGGCTTGGTTTTTGGCTGACAACCCAGATTTTAACGGCTCCGTGTTGGTCGTTGAGCGTGACCCCACCTACGAATTCACCTCTACATCGCACACCAATAGTTGTATGCGGCAGCAGTTTTCCAACGAAGTAAATATTCGCATATCTCAATTCGCAGCCGAGTTTGTAAAAAACTTTCGGCAATTTATGGGCAATGATGAGCGGGTGCCTGAGTTGCTATTGCAAAGCTATGGCTACATGTACCTGGCAGATAACGAACCGTTTGCGCAAACGCTAAAGGAATCTCAGAAGGTTCAAGAAAGATTAGGCGCTGGCACAAAGTACATGACAGCTGAAGAAATTCACCGTGATTATCCTTTCTATATGCTTGATGACATCATCGGTGGCAATCACAACTTGATTGACGAGGGGTACTTTGATGGCAACACATTGTTTGATTGGTGGCGTCGTTCTGCTCGTGAAAAAGGCGTTGAGTACGTCACTAATGAAGTTGTTTCAATGACTAAAAATGCAAATGGGTCTCGTATCGAAAGCGTCACGTTGAAAAATGGTGAAGTGATCAATTGCGGTACTGTCGTTAATGCATCTGGCCCACGTGCAGTGCTTACGTCGCGCATGGCCGGTATAGAAATACCCGTTGAGCCTCGCAAGCGATATACCTTTATATTCGATGCTGCGGAGCCTCTTGATAGGGATCTACCATTAACGATAGATCCATCCGGTGTGCATATGCGTACCGACGGCCAATACTATTTAGCCGGGTGCCCGCCTGATGATGATCCAGCCGTAGACTATGACGATTTTGATCAGGATCACAGCATTTGGGAAGAAAAAGTGTGGCCTATAATAGCCACTCGAATACCACAGTTCGAAGCAATCAAATTGACTAACTCGTGGGCTGGGCATTATGCCTACAACACGTTTGATCAAAATGCGGTTATCGGTCCACATGAGCATGTTGAGAATTTTGTATTTGTGAATGGATTCTCTGGGCATGGCTTTCAACAATCGCCAGCTATGGGGCGCGGAATCGCAGAAATGATTACGTTTGGCGAGTACCGATCTATTGATTTATCACAATTCAGCTTTTCACGGATCGAGCGCGGTGAGAAATTTGATGAAAAGGCAATCATATGAAACTTGAAACCAATCAATTTACACAAGCACTAAAAAAGTCCGAGAAGCAGGTAGGTTTTTGGTTGAGCTTACGCAATAACCTTGCGGCAGAAGTTGTTAGAACCAGTGGCTACGATTGGCTCCTTATTGATATGGAGCACACGCCTAACGATGTTTCAACAGTGTTAACACAACTTCAGGCAGTGGCAGGTGGTGGCAGTACTGCCATTGTGCGCCCACCTTGGAATGACACAGTAATGATCAAGCGTCTCTTGGATATTGGTGCACAGGGTTTATTGCTGCCAATGATCCAGTCAGTGGAAGAGGCTGAAAAAGCGGTTGCTGCAACTCGCTACCCACCTAGAGGTGTTCGAGGTGTTACGGGTACTTCTAGAGCTAACTCGTTTGGTCGAGTCAAAGACTATTACGACAGAATAGAGGATGAAACTGCTGTACTGATTCAGTTAGAAACACGTTCAGCAATTGAGCAAGCAATCCCTATTGCCAGTGTTGACGGAGTGACAGGCGTATTCTTTGGCCCTGCTGATATTGCGGCGGACATCGGTAAGTTGGGCCAACCGTTGTGCGATGAAGTATGGGAGCTGATCATGCCTGCTGCAAAAGCGCTAATGGCAAAAGGCATACCTGTGGGTACTTTGGTTGGCGATGCTAACTTCGCTGCAAAATTACTGAACGAAGGCTTTACGTTTGTTGCCTGTGGTTCCGACTTAGGCGTGTTGGCTAACGGTGCCGATCAACTACTTTCTACTGTTAAAGAAAAAATGAGCTAGACAGCTTGTCTGTGTCCGCTCTTTATTCATCTACACAACTATTTTAAAACGCTATGAAACTTGTACTAACAGGCGCCGCAGGAAGACTCGGGTCTCACCTGCGCGAACCATTATCAAAAATGTGTGATGAGCTAGTGTCCACAGACATCGTTGACAATATCGGCACACTATATGAAGGTGAGCGTTATGAGAAGGCTGATCTTGCAAGCTTAGATGACATGATGCGTGTACTTGAGGGAGCTGACCAAGTTGTTCACTTTGGTGCTATAGGTGATGAAGCCCCCTTCGATCAGATTCTAGGGCCCAATATTATTGGTGCCTATAATGTTTGGGAAGCGGCTTATCAACATGATTTGCGTCGTGTTGTTTACGCGAGTTCTATTCACGCTGTGGGTATGCATGCCAAAACCGATTTCATAGGAACCGATGCGCCACATCGCCCAGATACATTTTACGGTTTAGCTAAGTGTTTCGCAGAAGATCTTGCCAGCATGTATTGGGACAAGCGCGGTATAGAGTCGGTGTGTATGAGAATTTTATCGTGTGCTCAAGTTAACAATGCGCGTGCCTTAGGTAGTTGGCTCTCCTATGACGATCTCATTCATTTAGTAAAGCAATCAATTAATACTCCGACAACAGGTTTTGCCGTTGTCTATGGTGTGTCGAACAATGATCGCGCGCCAGTGGACAATGCAAACGTTAGTTTCTTAGGTTATCGGCCTAAAGACAATGCTGAACAGTTTGCGGAAAAGGTATTAGCCGACGAACCTGAACAAGATCTTGATGATATAGCTCATCATTGTCAGGGCGGCCCTTTTGCATCAGTTGAACTCGGTAATAGTGGTGTAGCCACTATGAATATCGTTCAGGATGCTAAAAAGATATAAGTGTTCGCTAGCAATAATTAGTGTGATCTAAACGCGTTAAACGTTTTCAAGTGATGTCTTTGGGGGCATCGTTTGAACAAGGGCTTGCAGTAATAACCCAACGACAACACCATTTAAGCAATGCCAAAGGAAATGAGTGCCAAAGCCTTGTGTTGCTTCGCAGCTAGTAAGATCCATGGTTCGACATACTAGTGCGACAAAAAAGATAAGCGTTGCTGCTGCCAGATATCCTCTGGCAGCATGCTTAATACAAACCCCTAATAGTGAAAACGCCATTAATGCCACTAGCACTGGAAGGTATTGCAGCGATCCATTAAACGCTAAGGCCTTTGTTTCGTCAGAAGTGTTTCCAGCGTTGTAGCTTATGTCTGGTGCCGTGCTTGCGCCAAATCGATCAAAAATGAACGCCCTCAGTAGTAATAATGCGACGGCTATGAGTAGCACGTACACAATAGTCTTAACAGGATTGTGTTGATTAACGCGATAGATTAATAATACGATATAGCCACTCACAAAGAGCCAGATAGGAATGATATCGGCTTGGGCAGCCCATGGGCTTGCGAACGTGTGAAATAAAAAAGAACCGACCCCAATCAGTGCGGCAAAGCTGATAATAATTTTTTCCCAAATATCGGAATAGCCTCTAAGCGATGCACTTCGCCAAGCAAGTAGGGCTGCCAGCAAGAAAGCAATATTGCTCATTGCATTTAAAGGCTCATTCCAAAAACCAGCAGCGGTACGCTCGCAATATAAGTCGATGAGTGTATTAGTCATTGTCTACTATCGTTTGAGCGTTTGAGCGTTTGAGCGTTTGAGTGGGTCAGTGGGTCAGTGGGTGCTGCAAATAGTGAGCATAGTTGATTTGGGACGCCGAAACACGCACTATAAAATCATGTTTAAAACAATTGCTGATTCAATAAACCACGGTTTCCTTGATGCCTCAACGCATTCGGTTATAGCGACTGATATTGCACCTTCGGTGACGTTAACAGGTGTTGGGCATGCTAAATCGTGCTTTCCGGTGGCCCAGTTTTCCCAATGCGCTATTGGAATGGCTGTGTCCGAAATTCAACAACTACGGTTGCAGGTGTGGGGCGATGAATCCATAGCGGTCGTCAATAGGGAGCTTTCCGCTGCTTGGTGTCAAAGTAGTGTGAGTCCGATTGACTGGCCGCTACCGGCCTCTTGGGATGAATTCGCTGGCGACTACTGTTGCCAAGACGGTTGGATTCGATTACATACTAATGCGGTGCGCCATAGAGAGGCTGCTCTCAAAGTGTTGGGCAATCCGACCACAAAAAGTGCAGTTGCAGAAGCTGTCAGTCAATGGGAAGGCCCAGCGTTAGAATCCGCTATAGTAGATAACGGGGGTGCGGCGGCTTTTATGATGAGCCGTGAGCAATGGAGCCATCATGAACAGGGTATGGCGGTTGCTAAGGAGCCAGTCGTTCTTTGGGAAAACCTGACATCAGATGAAAAAAATCTCAGCAGCTCGCTGACTAATCCAGAGCGCCCGCTAAAAGGTTTGCGAATTCTTGATCTAACGCGCGTACTTGCAGGTCCGGTGTGCACACGGTTTCTGGCGTCGCTGGGTGCTGAAGTTTTACGTATTGATCCACCGCACTGGGACGAGGACAGTATTGCGCTTGAGACGACCTTGGGTAAACGTTGTGCTGGACTGGATCTGACTCAAGCACGGGATCGTTCTCGCTTTGAAGAGCTTCTTACAGGTGCCGATGTCATCGTTCATGGGTATAGGCGTAATGCACTGGAGAGCTTGGGGTTTGGCGATTCGGTGCGCCGCAAATTGAATCCCAATTTAATCGATGTTGCGTTGAATGCTTATGGGTGGTCGGGTCCGTGGACGAATCGCCGAGGCTTTGACTCCTTGGTGCAAATGAGCGCTGGCATTGCACAATCTGGGCAGGCAGCTTTTAGTGCGGATAAACCTATACCACTGCCTTACCAAGCGTTGGATCATGTCACAGGCTATTTGATGGCCGCCACGGTGGTTAGAGCTGTGCGAGAAAAACTACACAGTGGTAGGACTCTCGCGGCGCGGTTGTCGCTTGCTAGGCAAGCAACATTACTTCACGAGTTATCAGGTAGCGTGGCTGATAAAGCAACTGACACAATAGCAAGCGACACACTGGCAAGCGTTGGAGACTCTCATTTCCAAATGGGTGTTGAGCCAACCCCTTGGGGTGAGTTAAAACGGTTATATCTGCCGTACGAAATAGAAGGTGTCAGATTAGAGTTTGATCATGCAGTAAACCGATTGCGTACTAGCGAGCCTGTTTGGCACTAGGTGCATTTTTTTCGTTTTGTTGGCGTTGACGCGTTAGCTGCCAACACTAATCCAGCGTTTGGGTATTAATCCAGGTAGACCCCAAGCGAGGAAAGCGTCTGCTGCTGTAAACACGGGTGATACAACAATGCTGTCAGGTTTCTCGCCGAGCCAGGCGCCCCACCAGCTAAAAGTAGAATTAGCGGTTATAAAATGTTGGCAACGACTCATCAGCCATAGGTCCAAGTGTGCGTTGGCATCGCCTGAATTATGATCAATCACATAGGTTTCCGTCGGGTCTAAGTTAAGTATTTCCCGAGCTTTTTCCGGTTGATCTGAAAATATGAAAAACGTAGGGTTAGCTACGCGCTCTCGTAGGGTTTCTATAGCCTTTGCATAGTAGTCAACGACTTGCTGGCTCTGTGCTGTCTGAGACGGATCATTGAAAAAGCGTACGTGTAATGCCACAGCTGTACATTGTTCAATGGCCTGAGCGCTTTGTTGGTTGTCCTTGTCGGTGGGGGTTTCAGGCGTGCATTCTGCACGAATGTCAGCGGCTATTTCGTTGAACCAATCTTCGGACTGCCAATATCCTTCAAAGGTTGTCGGTCGTACAATTTTTAAATCATAAATAGCTTTGTCGATTCCACCGGGGTCAACAATATACTGACGTTGCTCGAGGGGTTTTCGTTTGTCCCACCATTTTCTCAACCCACGTCTTAGGCTATGCAATGGGTCTCGTTGTTCATCGCGTGTGGCTAGTCTGCCAGCAATAGGGAAACGATCGAGCATGTACTGCCGTGCGTATTTGTTTGATCCGCGAAAGCCTGTTGCGCCATCTAGAACAAGCTCCGCTTTGTTGGCGTGTGCCAACCTGCGGGCCATTGCGTACATAAATAGCTGGTTACCCAAGCCTCCGCGGATACGAGCAATAACAGCGGGTTGGTCGTTTTTCATTGTTGTTATTTTGATATCGCGAAAGTTCGAGTGGTCGCACCCCTCAACAAGACAAGATGATCTGTCTCTTGGGAGGTTGGTCGACAAGGAACTATACCGATTGTTGTTGATCTAGTCAGCTAGGCGTGCAAGCTCTCGTCTAAATGGCAAGGGAGATTCAGTACCATTTCGCACAGGCTCATCTAATTCGCGCGCAAACCGATGACCTGCAAACGTGGCCCATGCAATAGGGGCGGGTGATTGTGCATCGCCTATGACTTGAATGCTCTTGATGCCGTAGTCGATCCACTCAGATTCACGAGCAGACAACGCTTGCCATAACGCATCGTTGCCTAAACGTGATGTCACCATGACAATCGAGTCGCAGTCCAATGTGGAATCGATGTTGGAATAGGTATCAGTGCATTGAACTGCACCGCTCATTAATTGAGTTACTGCGCAGTTGCGCATAATGCCAACGTTATTGTCTAATAATCGCTTGTGTATGAAGCCTTGTTCAAGCGTATTCAATGTCCATTCCGATACATAGGCGGAAGGTGTAACGAGTACGACTGTGGCGCCGTCTTTCGCAAGTTGCTCCGCTATTACAGCTCCCATGTAGTAATGATCGTCATCAAAGACCACGACTTTGCCTGTTAACTTAGTGCCGCCCATAATGTCATCGGGTGTGTACACCGGCAAGCTACCTTGTGTCCCAATAGGTTTGACGTGATAGCGGGAGACTCCATCGCGACGCCAGTGAGATCCGGTGGCTAAAGCGACATGATCAGATCCAAACTCTA
The DNA here is from genome assembly GCA_937991945.1 of uncultured Granulosicoccus sp. Classification (GTDB taxonomy): domain Bacteria; phylum Pseudomonadota; class Gammaproteobacteria; order Granulosicoccales; family Granulosicoccaceae; genus Granulosicoccus. The sequence goes on along the minus strand of CALKLO010000137.1, from coordinate 9,809 downwards.
GAACATCGTCCGCACTAAGCTCGTTGTCGGGATAGACGTTGACGTTGCCTAATTGGCTTATTTGCCACGTTCGGTAGTCGCGCACACGTCCCCATGCAGATAGCCCTGGCAATGTTGATTCCAGGCTGACTCGTCCGCCTAGCGTTTCCAAGGCTTCTGCAAGTACAACGTCATAACCGCGCTTACCTAGTGCATGCGTGGCTTCTAGCCCTGCGGGTCCTGCGCCCACGACGAGAATGTTCTCTGAAGCGCCTTTAGCGTTCATGATTTCAGGGTGCCAATCACGACGCCATTCCTCCATAAACGTAGGGTTCTGTGTGCACCGAGACAGAGACATTGTCGTGTCCCCCGTTATGCACATGTTGCAGCCAATGCACTCACGTATATCTGAGACTCGTCCTTCGTCAATTTTGCGCGGAAGCCATGGGTCTGCAATTGAAGGGCGTGCACAGCCGATAAGATCAAGTACGCCAGTCTTCAGTTGTTTGACCATGACGTCGGGAGATGTAAAGCGTCCAACGCCCACGATAGGCCTGTCGGTTAGCTCACGTATGCCTTTAACCAAGTCGTGTTGTGCTGCTTCCTCTTTAAAACGAGAGGCGCCAGAGCAATCTTCCCAGCTACCGTGAGCAAGGTCCCACAGGTCGGGTACTGAGCCGTTCATTCCAACGAGTTCTCTTACTTCTTCGTTAGTGAATCCGAGGTCTCCTACTAGTTCGTGCAACGATAAGCGTAAGGTGATGCCCATGGTGTCGCCCACTTCATCTTTTGCATCGCTGATAAGCTCACGCATCAATCTGGAGCGATTCTCTAAACTGCCACCGTACTCATCTGTTCTATGGTTGGTGAGTGTTGATAGGAAGTGTTGGATAACGCCAAAACCATGTGCGCCATATAAGCAAATAAGATCATAGCCTGCAGTACGTGCTCGCCTAAAGGCTGCTCTGTGCCATTGCCGTAAGTTGGCGATGTCACGCTTGGTCATGCTTCTAGCACTGACCGGGTCGTTGGTGTAAGTGCGCACCGGCATTGCAGTAGGGGCCATAGGCACTTCGCGTGTGTATAAGTTCGGGCCGTTAATGCCGGGGTAGGCCAGCTCAATGCCTGCCAGTGCACCACCGCTGCGAATACTGTCTGACATTTTCGCGAGCATGGGAATGTCATTGTCATCCCAAAGCCTGAGCTCTATGTAAGGGCTTATCTCTGAGCTGTGATGCATTTCTACTTGCTCAGTAAAAACGACTCCCCAACCTCCCTCAGCCTTTATTTCGCGCATGCGTGCCACAGCTGTTGGGTCTCGGTACCCGCCACCGTTGCAGTGAGGAACCTGATAGAAGCGGTTGGGTGTGGTGACAGGTCCTATCGCGAGAGGTTCGAATAAGCAGTCATACCGTGGGTCACGAGCGCTGGTCATTTGTTCAAAAACCCCGATAAAACATTACGCGTATTGATACCGATTTCTTCCACGGCATAGCCACCTTCCATGACAAACAACGTAGGTAGGTCTAAGGCGCTAATGGCTTGGCCATAGCGTGTGAAATCTTCCGATGTTAGTTTGAAAAAACTAATGGGATCTTCTTCAAACGTATCAACGCCTAAAGAAATGATAACGGCATCGGGTAGGTAGCGATTGACTTGATCCAATGCATCGGTAAGCGCATCACCCCATATTGAGTAGGGGGTGCCTGGAAGCATAGGGTAGTTGATGTTGTACCCTTCACCGATACCTTTACCAACCTCATCGGCATACCCCAAGAAATGAGGGAAGGCGTGTTGCGGGTCGCCGTGTAGTGAAACGAATAAGACATCGTTACGCTCGTAAAATATATCCTGAGTGCCGTTGCCATGGTGAAAGTCGACATCAAGTATGGCTATTTTTGAAGCGCCTTGATCCAATAGGGTTTGTGCAGCAATTGCCGCGTTATTTAAAAAACAATAACCGCCGTATAAATCGATGCCGGCATGGTGTCCCGGCGGCCGGCACAAAGCGAAGGCACTAGAGTCTGCGGGTCCTAGTAGACGTGCAGCAGTTTGTGCGCAAGCTGCGCTGCTTTTTGCGGCTGCATAGGTACCGCTGGTTATTGCGGTCTCTATTGCCATAGCAAAGTATCCTAATCTGCCGTCTATATGGCTGGGTTCACGTTGTTGCATGCGTCTTGCGGGTATCACGGTGGGTAAGGCTTCACCGTTAAACCCTTCAGCCTCCCATTGATCCCAAGCGGTATTTAAAAAATGCAGGTAGTCACCGGAATGAATTTGTCTGACAGCGCTCATGTCGAGTTCGTCAGGTGCAAGCGGTGCACTAAATCCACCTTCAGCTAACGCCTTAACAATGTAGTCCCAGCGTTCGGGGCATTCGTATGGGCGTACAAATTCTCCACCTGACAGTTCGCCTTTGGGAAAGTGCAATTGATGATCAGTGCTGGCTATAGTTTTCATGAGGGGTATTTTATAGAGTTAGAGCGCAATTCAATTCCGGGCAATTGGCCATCTTCTAAAGAGCTATAGACATGTTCGATAAATAGCTTGGCTAATTTGCTGCGGGCTGCGGAGGCGTGATTGAGTAAGCCTAAGGTTAGTGCGGGGAGTTGGCCATCAAGAGGCATGTAGACAAGTTCGCTTCCATCGAGTGACATGGTGTTAGTCGGTTTAACGTTAGCGAGTCCGTAACCGTATCCTTGGCCGACGATAGAACGCATAACATCGATTTGCTGCGTTTTAGAGAGTATGGTTGGCGTTAATTTCTGCGAATGAAACAACGATAAGAAATAGTCTCGGCTTAGCGGTAGGTCGAGCAACACTAAGGGCTCTGTGCTGAGCTTTTCCAGCGTCAAGCGTTTGCGCTTTGCCAGTGGGTGTTTACGGGATAACACAGCATACGGGGGCAAGCTCGTTAATGGAGTGAACTCCAATCCTTTAGGTAAATCCAAATCATAGGTGATGGCTACATCGGCTTTGCCATGCCATAACTGTTCAAGAATATCGGCTTGATTGGCTTCTTCTACCTTAAGCGTCACCTGCGGGTTGGCAGATTGAAATTGGTGGCAAATGTTAGGAACAACAAACGGTGCTAATGCGGTGAAGCAAAGAACATTGAAATGTCCTGTGACGCCTTTTGTCAGTTGCTGTGCCGTTGTCTCTAGTTCACGCCCTTGCTGAATGAGCGCTTTGGCATCACGAAGTAGGGTGGTGCCGGCTTGTGTGAGTGAGAGTCCTTGCGCGTGATGGCGTATGAACAGGGTAATGCCGAATTCCGACTCCAACTGACTAATCGCGGATGATATAGAAGGCTCAGACACATTAATGCGTGCGGAGGCCTGTCGAATACTCAAGGCATCACCTGCCGCGACAAAGTAGTTAAGCTGACGCAATGTGAACCGCATGGCTCAGCGCTAGGTGTCGTACGGCGCTAAGGCGCACCGTTTAAGTTCTTGACGGTGTTGCATGTGCGCTAGGACTCTTCGGCAACATAATCGTCAGGGATCACAGCGACAACATCGATTTCCATAAGCCATTCGGGTTGTCCTAAAGCGACAACAACAAGCCCTGTAGATATTGGGAAAACGCCCTTCAGCCATTTCCCAGTGACTTGATAGACGGCTTCTCGGTATCGAGGGTCAGTGATGTAGGTAACTGTCTTGACCACATGACTTAAATCGCTACCAGCTTCCTGTAGCAATTGAGTTAAATTCTTCATGGCCTGTTCGGCTTGCGCTGCAGGATCACCAAGGCCGATAAGCTCTCCGTCGAAATTAGTACCCACCTGGCCGCGAACGTACACGGTGTTGCCCGCTCTTACAGCCTGGCAAAGATCGTTATCTAACGTTTGATTCGGGTAAGTTTCCCGAGTATTGAACATACGGATACGAGTGTGTGTAGGCATTTTTATTCGGGTGAGTTAGTGGGCCTGTTGTTAAATCTTTAAAGACTCGATAGCAAGCGTTCCGTGTGGGCTGCACTAAGTTGTGGAGTCTGCATGAGTGTGACGTGATACGGTGCATCGGACAATCAGTTTTTGTAAGGCTATTGCTTTGGTAAATCAAAAGCAATAGAGAAACTCAGATACCGTGTGCAATCAGGCTCTACTTGTGGCTATGATGTACGTAACTGAGCGAGGATCAACATGAGTACCAGCCAGCTTAACGATAAAACAGACGAGATTTTGGAGCTTGATAAGCACCTTGTGCACTCGTTTGCCGATTTGCATAGTTTGACTGAGCCGGATGCGCGCACTGTCATAACGCAAGCTGAGGGCGCCTATGTATTTGATGCTCGTGGTGAGCGTTATCTAGATGGCATGGCTGGTTTGTGGTGCGTTAACGTGGGGCATGGGCGGCGCGAAATTAGTGCGGCAGTTGCAAATCAGCTAAACACGTTAGATTATTTTTCGACTTTTTATAATCTTACTCACCCCACTGCCGCAACGCTTGCTGCCAAATTAGCCGAGCTTGCCCCAGGGACTCTCAACCACGTGTATTTTGCCAACTCTGGTTCTGTGGCTAACGATACGGCTATTCGTATCGTGCATCACTATTACAATCGATTGGGCAAACCAAAAAAGCGAAAGATACTCTCGCGAATGGGTGCCTACCATGGCTCAACGCATTTAGCGATTGCCATGACCACGCCGCAGTACCGAGAAAATTGGAATAGCGCCGACGAGCTTGTGCATTTTCTGCCATCGCCTGATGTGTATCGACGTCCTGATGGCATGAGTGAATCAGAATTCAGTGATTATTTGCTGGAAGACATGCGTGTGCAAATAAACGCGGTGGGCTCTGAAAACATAGCCTGCTTCATCGCTGAACCTATCATGGGAGCGGGGGGCGTCATAGTAGCGCCAGAGGGTTACCATGCGCGCGTACTTTCCCTGTGTCATGAACACGATATTCTTTATATTTCTGATGAAGTGGTTACAGCGTTTGGCCGCCTAGGGCATATGTTCGCCTCAGAGGCTTGCTTCGGAATTGTTCCGGATATTATCTGTACAGCTAAGGGTTTGTCTTCGGGGTATCAACCTATATCTGCCACTCTTTTATCCGATGAAATATACGATGTTATTTCCGCAGAAGGTGGCAAGTTTTTACACGGCATGACCTACTCTGGGCACCCTGCTTGTTGTGCGGCGGCGTTAGAAAACATTCGCATATTAGAAGATGAAAAAATATGTGAGCGTGTAAAGCAACTCGGCCCATTGTTTGAAAACACCCTAAAAAGCCTACTTGAACATCGCATCGTTGGAGATGTTCGTGGCAGCCACTTTATGATGGCGTTGGAGTTTGTACAAGACAAAGAGACAAAAGAGCCTTTTCCTGATGAGCTTGGTGTTGGTATGAGAATCTCTCAGCACGCTCAGAAAAAAGGGCTTATTGTTAGACCGCTAGGTAGCATGATTGTATTGTCACCACCGCTCATTCTGACTGAGCAAGAAATAGCAGATATTGGTCGTATTCTTTCTGAAAGCATAGAGGCGACTGAGCAAGAGCTCGTTGCTGGACAGCACTTATAGCCAATGCCCACTTTGATCAATATTGTTTAAGACACCGTGAATAAATTAGCTAACGATAACGAGAGCTCTGCAGCATCGGGTGTGGCTGTTCAGCTAAGCAAGGTTCGAAAGCAATACGGTGGAGCAATTGCGCTGCACGATGTGTCATTGACCATTCAGGACAAAGAGTTCTTTACGCTGTTAGGCCCGTCGGGTTGCGGGAAAACGACGCTACTACGTATCATCGCTGGTTTTGAGAACGTCACTGCAGGTTCGGTCTATTTGCATGGCAAAGAGATTGCCAATCTGCCGGCTAATAAGCGCCCGGTTAATACCGTATTTCAACAGTACTCTCTGTTCCCTCACATGAGTGTGCTAGACAATATTTTGTTTGGGTTGCAAATGCGCGGCACACCCGCTGGGCAGGCCAAAAAACGCGCTAGAGCGATGCTTGAATTGGTTCAACTCCAGGAGTTTGCAAATCGCCTTCCTTCCCAGCTATCGGGTGGACAACAGCAACGGGTTGCTTTGGCTAGAGCGTTAGCGCCAGAGCCAGAAGTGTTGTTGCTTGATGAGCCCCTGTCAGCTCTTGATCTGAAGCTGCGACAGGCTATGCGTATAGAGTTGAAGCAAATTCAAGAAGAAGCGGGTATCACCTTTATTTTTGTGACCCATGATCAGGAAGAGGCGCTAACCATGTCCGATCGTATTGCCGTGATGTCTGCCGGCAATGTTCAGCAAGTTGGTACATCACATGACATTTACGATGCTCCAGCGAATCGATTCGTAGCGGATTTTATCGGTGAGAGTAATTTACTTGAAGCTCAGGTTCTACACCGAATTGGAACTGAAGTGTCTTGTGCACTGCCAGGGGGTGTGCAAGTGCAGGCTGAAATATCTGCGGATGCTACCGATGTGAGCTCGGGTACTGCTGGGCACTTATGTATTAGGCCTGAGCGATTAAGACTATCAATGCCTAATGACCCAAGTCTGAATGTGCTCACTGGAGTGGTGGTTAGGCAAATTTATTTAGGTACTGATACACAGCTTGTGGTCAAGTTAGCTGAAGGTCAGGTGGTCCAGGTACGGACTCAAAACGCTGAGCACAATTCGGCGCTGCCAACAGCGGGTTCTTCTGTGGACTTAACTATACAACCGGGCGGCGTCCGGTTTTTGAGCGCGTAATGGCAGGCGGGACACTCCAAAATACAGGAGTCGATGGTGCAGCCTTCGCAGGTTTGCGGCATCGATTATTGTTTCCGTCGTGGCTCACCATTGGTGTTTTATTAGTTATACCTGTGTTGTTGATGCTGGTGTACTCGTTTCTAACTAAGGAGTTTCGTGGCGGTGTTGTCTGGGAATTTTCCTTGGCAGCCTACGATCAATTCTTCTTTGACAGAGGGCTCTTTGGAGATGAGCCTGTCAAAATTGAATGGACCTACATCAATATATTTATCCGCTCAATAGTCCAAGCATCTCTTGCTACTGTCTTTTGTTTATTAATCGGTTTCCCTACGGCTTACTACATAGCCACAAGGCCTGCATCGAGCAGAGCAATTTGGTTGTTTATGATTACCGTGCCGTACTGGGTGAATTTGTTGATTCGTACGGTTTCTATGAAATTTCTTATTAGAGACACAGGGCCGCTAAATCATTGGCTTATGCAAGCAGGGCTTATAAGCGAGCCGTTCCACATCATCAATACCAATATAGCGGTGCAGCTAGGTTTATTTTACTCCTACCTGCCGTTTATGGTTTTGCCGATATACGCAGCGGTTGAGCGCTTTGATTTTGCTTTAGTAGAGGCTGCACATGATCTTTACGCGAATAGGTGGACCACGCTAAGAAGAATACTAATCCCAGTCGTGAGGCCTGGCGTTATTGCCGGTTGTATATTGGTTTTTGTGCCTAGCTTAGGTGCTTTTCTTGCGCCTGATTTACTCGGTGGCGCTAAGAATTTTATGATTGGTTCCCTTATAGAGGAGCAGTTTAGAGGGAGTGCGGGAAATTGGCCGTTTGGTGCTGCAGCCTCCATGATTTTGCTATCGCTTGTTCTACTGGTGTTGATGTATTACGCCCGTAGTGAATCAAGGAGGCCCTAATGAGCAGTGTTGGTGAGCGTATAAAATCGTACCCAGGCTTTGGGGTGTTAGCGGCTGTGTGTTTGGTGTTGTTGTACGCACCTTTATTAATCGTGATGATTTATTCGTTTAACGAAAGCCCCTCCATCACTCGGTGGGGTGGTTTTAGCCTGACGTGGTATGTAGACGTTTTCACGGGTAGCGAGTCCAGTAAGTTCAAAGTGGCTGCATGGAATTCCATCAGTATCGCGCTAATGGCAACTATTGGTGCCACGACAATAGCGACTGCTGCAGCCATTGGCATGACGCGAAGCGGCTACTGGCGCGGCAAATCGCTCAGTTTTGCACTCATTAACTTACCGATCATGGTTCCAGAGATTGTGACAGCGGTTGCCACGCTTATCTTCTTCAGCGCTATTGGATTTAAAACGGGCTACCTGAGTATATTACTAGCTCATATAGTGTTTTGCATTCCGTTTGCCTATTTGCCCATTGCGGCGCGCTTGCAAGGTATTAGTAGTTCCTACGAAGAAGCAGCCATTGATCTTTACGCCAGTCGTTGGCAGGCATTTCGTTATGTGTTGTTGCCCATTCTGTTACCAGGTGTTGTCTCAGGGGCCTTGCTTGCGTTTATTGTGTCGCTGGACGATTTTCTCATAACCAATTTTGTAAAAGGTGCGGGTGTTGAAACCCTCCCAACGGCCATTTTCGGTGCCGTGAAGCAAGGAATTAAACCGAATATCATGGCTATATCCACACTGATGTTGCTTGTGTCCGTCCTGTTCGTCACGGTGTCGTGGTGGATAGGAAGGGTGGGCGACAAGTCTAGTGTGGTTGCGTCGAAATGAATCATGTCTTTAACGAATTCCCAAAAGGTAGCAAGGAGAACAACATGACAATCACGAAGCACAGCGGTAAACGGAACATACTGACAGCGGCAATGGCTGCGAGTCTTATGCTTGGAGCCGGTGCAGTACAAGCCGAAGGCAAGTTGAGTATTTATCATTGGTTTGAGTACATTCCACAGGATCTACTCGATAAGTTTTCTGCAGAGCATGATATTGAAGTCACCATGGATACGTTTGATTCAAACGAATCCATGTTGGCGTCACTAAAGGCCGGCAAGCTTGGGAGTTATGATGTCTCTGTGCCTGGTGACTACATGGTAGAAATCATGCGTAACGATGGGCTACTGGATTCTTTCGACTCTTCAGAGCTAGCAAATTTTGGCAACATTGAAGAAAAATGGGTTGACGTTGACTTCGACCCAGGTCGTAAGCACTCTATTCCGTATCAGTGGGGTTCAACCAGTTTCTCGGTTAATCGCGATGTCTTCGATGGCAATATCCGAACCACCAGCCTACTGTTTGATCCGCCAGAGTCACTAGAAGGCAAAATCAATATGCTAGATAGTCAGGGTGAAGTTATGGCACTGGCATCGATGCATTTAGGTATTTCACAATGTACGACTGATAGAGCTGAGCTTGAGTCATTGTTCAGTCTTCTGCTAGCGGCTAAACCTAAGTGGGCGTCGTTTAATTCAGATGGTGCCAAAGATGTCTTGGTGTCAGGTGACGCTGCAGTAGGCATGATCTGGAATGGTTTCGGTGCTAAAGCCCGAGCAGAGGGTGCCAACATCGAGTACTCCTATCCGGATGAAGGGTATGTCGTATGGATGGATAACGTCGTATTGTTGAAAGATGCACCTAACCGTGCAAATGCTCTGAAATTTATGGACTTCCTATTGGTGCCTGAAAATATTGCAGCGGTTACCAACTTTGCTCAATACACCGCAGGTGTTAAGGGTGTCTCAGACTTGCTAGATGCTGAACTCAAAGCATCGCCTGAAGCGAATCCACCAGCCGATGCGCCAGCGGGCACTTTCGTACAAGCCTGTGGTGAAGAGACGCAGGTGTTTTACGATAAGATCTGGACTGCTCTGAAAAAGTAGAAACAAGAATGACCTTTTCGTTAGTTGCACGATGTAGCGACACCGGCATGTTCGGTGTCGCTATCTCATCCTCATCACCCGCTGTTGCTGCGCGTTGTTCTTATGCGCGAGCGGGTGTGGGCGCTGTAGCCAGTCAAAACATTACAGACCCTCGACTAGGGCCTCTGATGTTGGATGAGTTGTCTAGGTGCTCCAATGATGGGCTCGGTGCTGTCGAGGCGCTTGAGTCGGTCATGAGCCAGCATGAGTATCACGACTATCGGCAAGTGTTGGTTGTGGACCAGCACGG
>CALKLO010000136.1 GCA_937991945.1 uncultured Granulosicoccus sp. | reverse complement strand
GCGTATGCGACTGCGTGGACTAAGCCATCAAAGCCATCGGTCCAATCCGATTTGATGTTCTCCATTAGCGTGTCGATTTCTTCGTCGCTGGCAACGTCGCATGGATAGACCAACGTCGAATCACATGCGGCGGCCATGTCGATTACACGATCTTTCAGTCTATCGTTTTGATAGGTGAAGGCTAAGGTTGCTCCCTCTCTATGCATAGCTTCAGCTATACCCCAAGCGATTGATCGCTTGCTTGCCACGCCAAAGATTAGAAATCGCTTTCCGTCAAGCATGCCCATAGTGTTAGTCCTCTTGTTTGCTTAGTAATTGTTGCAATACAGACTCGTAGATTCTGCTTAAAGTATCTATATCCGTACAGCTTACACGTTCGTCTATTTGGTGGATGGTAGCGTTAATGGGGCCGAACTCGATGACTTGAGCGCCAGTTGGTGCAATGAATCGTCCATCCGATGTACCGCCGCCAGTGTCCAGTTTTGCAGTTATGCCCACTTCGTTACTAATTGCATGCTGCATCGCATCTGTCAGGGTCCCAGGTTTGGTTATAAAGGGGTGTGCGCTGTCTTTCCACTCAATGTCGGATTCAAGCTCGTGGGCGTCGAACAACAATTGTACCGTTGCGCGGATATGTTCAATAGTCGTTTCAGGGCTGTAGCGAAGGTTGAACTCTACTTGTAGAGTCCCGGGTATTACGTTTGTTGCACCTGTGCCTGCATTGATATTGGAAATTTGTAGTGTGGTTGGTGGGAAATGATCATTGCCTTTGTCCCACTCGATAGCGCACAGTTCAGTTAGCGCAGGCATTGCTCGATGAACGGGGTTGTCAGCCAGGTGAGGGTAGGCCACGTGGCCTTGCTTGCCTTTGATAACAACTTTTGCACCTAAAGAGCCGCGTCTACCGTGACGAATAACATCGCCTAGTTGATCTGCGCTGGTCGGTTCGCCAACTACGCAGTAATCAATGTGCTCTTGTCGTGCCTGTAGCTGATCAATAACCACTTTAGTGCCGTCAGTGGCAGGTCCTTCCTCGTCGCTGGTGAGCAACAAAGCGATAGAGCCGTGCGAGTGTTTCTTACTAGCGACAAAGCGTTCGATCGCCGTAACCATGGCAGCCACACCTCCCTTCATGTCCGCGGTGCCCCGGCCAACGACATGATTGTCGATAATAGCGGCGTCGAAAGGTGGCGAGCTCCATGCAGAAACATCACCCGTTGGTACAACATCCGTGTGGCCTGCAAATACGAATAATGGCTCTTCTGTGCCACAGCGAGCCCATAGGTTGGTCACACCATTGGAGGGTATGTGCTCAAGGGTGAAGCCCAATTTCTCAAGCCTTTTTCCGATTAATTCTTGGCAGCCTCGATCTTCTGGAGTGACTGAATCACGTTTCACAAGGTCCAGTAATAACGCAAGTGTGGGGCTTATAGGTGTGTTCATATTTCTGATTTTATAATGTCGCTTAGCGTTTTTTGCTCTGCATCGCTGAGGGGTGCATTCGCTTGCGTTGATAAAGAAAATACGTCGTCAATACGTTCGCCAAGCGTGGAAATTCTCGCTGCGTGCACGTTGATGCGAGCATGCATCAGAATTTGTCCTAAGGTCGATAAAATACCGGGTCTGTCAGCTGCGGTAATTCTCATGTCGGTGAATCCAGATTCGCCGTCGGAAAATTCTATCTGTGTGGATACTGAAAAATAACGCAGTTGGCGTGATAGTCGTTGACTGGCGACTTCAGGTATCTCTTGCGGTGTACCAAGTTCTTGAATCAAGTATTGGCGCACCTGCTCTATTCGCTCATCTGAATCGATGGGCAAATTTGTTGAGTCGAGTACGTGAAACGTATCAAGTGCAAAACCACTTGCTGTCGTGTTAATCGTTGCAGACAATACATTGAGTTGCAGTTTCTCCATGACTGTCGTGATTAATGCAAACAACGCGTTATCGTCAGGGGTGTAGATGAGGATCTCTGAGGATCCACGAGAGTGCGAGTATCGGAATGAAACAAGTGGCCATGGAGCGTTCTGGTTGGCTAGTAGAATTTCCGTGTGCCGCGCGATTTCAACCGCTTGGTATTGCTTGAAATAATCATCACCTAAAGACTGCCATAGCGCATTGACTTGCTCATCATTGTCGAGTGAATCATCAAGTAGTGTGCGGGTATGTTCTTGTCGGCGTTTGATGACATCTTCAGTGCCCAAGGGATTGTCTAATCCGCGTTGCAGTATCAAGTAGGCGTGTTTGTATAAAGACTGAAGAAGGCTTTGCTTAAACGAATTCCACAGCTCTGGATTAGTTGCGCGAATGTCTGAAATGGTGAGCAGGTATAAGTGGTTTAGTTTTTCGATACTTCCCACCAGTCTCGCAAACGCGAGTTGCTCTTCAGGGTCGTCGATGTCCTTGCGTTGTGCTGTGATGGACATCAGCAGATGGTGTCGAACAGTCCATTCCATTAGCTCGGCATCTTGAAAGGGGAGTTTATGTGCGAGTGCAAATTCACGCGCGTCTACTGCCCCAAGTTCGCTGTGATCGCCGCCGCGTCCTTTTGCTATATCGTGAAACAAACCTGTCAAATACAGTACGTAAGGTCTTTTTACCTGCTCGAACACACTACTTCCATGTGGAATTTCATGAGCATATTCGGGCAGCGCCATGCGTCTAAGGTTTCTAATGACCAGAACCGTATGCTCGTCAACGGTATAGATATGAAATAGATCGTATTGCATACGTCCAACAATTTCATCGAATGCTGGTAGGTAGGCTGCCATGACTCCGTATCGATTCATCATCCGCACCGTGCGGGTCAGCTTGTTGGGGTTGCTGAATATTTTTACAAATAACTTTTGCGCTTCTGAATTGCTGCGGAAAGTGTCATCGATAAGTGATAGGTGTGTACGAATCAGTCGAACAGTATGTGATCGCACATTAACGGCTTCAGGCGTATTGCCAAAAATTAGAAATATTTCTAATAGTGCGGTTGGGTGCTCCTCAAATACGGTGTCGTTCGATACTTCCAGGAATCCATTTCGAAGTTGGAACCGCGAATTGATAGGCTTCACGTCTGAGGCTGCAGTCACCCCACTTATTATTCCTCCAATACCTTGAAGTAATATGTCGTTGAGGCGTTGAAGAGACATGACAGTGCGATAGTACTGCTGCATGAGCTGTTCTATCGATCTGTTGTACGAGTCGTCCGTAAAGCCAAATGCATGGGCTATGTCTTTTTGATAATCGAAGAGCAGTCGGTCTTCTCGGCGTCCGCTTACATGATGCAATACGTAACGAATGCGCCAAAGCAACTCAAGGCCTTCTCTTAGTCTTGTAAGTTCTTGAGGAACTAATAAACCTCGCTCTACCAAGGGTTCGAAACTACGAGTACCAAAGAGCCGTTGGCTTACCCATGCAATAGTTTGAAAATCACGTAGTCCGCCTTGGCTTTCTTTTATGTTGGGTTCTAGTCGATACGCATTGGTGTGGAAGCGTGTGTACCGGTGTTCTTGTTCTTCTACTTTTGCGGTATAAAAAAGATCTGAAGACCACATGTTAGAGGGCTTGATAACCTCCTGCATAGACGTGAACAGTTCTTCACTACCACACAGTAGGCGCGCCTCCATTAGGTTGGTGATAACAGTGATGTCCGCTTTGGCCTCCACCTCGCATTCGGAGACTGTTCGGACACTATGGCCAATGTCTAAGTTTAGATCCCAGAGAGCAGTTATCCACTCTGTTAACGCTGCATCTCGGACTTTGGCTGTTGGTGCGTCATCGTTGTCAGGTAGCAAAATGGCAATATCGATATCAGAATGTGGATGCAATTCTGATCGCCCATAGCCACCGACAGCGAGTAAGGCGAGCCCATTGAAGTCTTGATTTCTTTTTTGCCACAACAAGGTCAGTATATGATCGATAGCATGTGTGCGAAGGCTAAGCAGGGTCGTAGCACTGGCACCAGCTAAAAATGCATCATGAATGGCATCGCGGCTAAAATCTAATGCTTTTCGGTATCGATCAGGAGCAGGGGAGAGCTCTTGAAGGAGCTCATCAATGCCTTTTAGGATGGCGGAAGGGTTCTCTAGTGATTTTCCGCTTTTGGTGCTATCGGTATCGAGTTGCTTCACGAACGTGAGTCGGCCGGGTAGCTATATGGACGCATGTTAAAGCGTTTGTCCATCTTCGCTAATGGTGAGCAATTCATAGCCAGTTTCAGTGACTAAAATAGTGTGCTCCCATTGCGCTGAAAGTGAGCGATCCTTAGTGACTACTGTCCACCCATCGCTGAGCACCTTCGCGTGTCGTTTGCCTTGATTGATCATGGGCTCGATTGTGAATGTCATGCCGGCTCGAAGAACTTCGCCTGTGCCGGGTCTGCCGTAGTGAAGGACCTGAGGATCTTCATGAAAGCTAGATCCGATGCCGTGTCCACAATATTCTTGAACAACCGAGTAGTGCTTGCCTTCTGCGAACACTTGTATGGCGTGACCGACGTCGCCTAGGGTGACACCTGGCTTTACGGCCTCTATGCCTCGAACCATGCTCTCGTAAGCCGCTTCACACAGTTTTCTGGCGTGTGGTTGCACAGCTCCGACGTAATACATTCGGCTGGTATCGCCAAACCAGCCGTCCTTTATAACGGTTACGTCGATATTGACGATGTCGCCTTTCTTAAGAGCGCGATCGGCGGGGATACCGTGGCATATTTGCTGATTTATAGACGTACAGATAGATTTCGTGAATCCACGGTAGCCTAGAGTGGCTGGAATCCCTTTTTGCACATTGACTATGTGGTTGTGGCATATCGTATTCAGTTCGTCAGTGGTAACGCCTGGGACGACATACTCAGTGATCAGGTCTAGAACCTCGGCCGCGAGACGACCTGCGATTCGCATTTTGGCGATTTGCTCAGGCGTTTTCAGGGAGATGGCCATAATGTGATCACTGCAAGCTAAACGGGGTCATAGTGTACAACGCTGGCCCCAATTGTGTTATAAAGTCTGGCTGACCGTAGCCAGATTGCTGGCGCGGATTTCACACGCAAGTCGTTTCAGCCCGGCCGGGTGCCCCAAAGGATGATTCCTACAGGGTCTGTCGCGGTTGACTTGCGGAGGCCAAACCCAACCAAAGGATAAAATTATGGCTGAAGTAACCATGCGCCAGATGCTTGAAGCAGGCGTGCATTTTGGACACCAAACACGTTATTGGGCTCCCAAAATGGCACCGTACATTTACGGTGAACGAAACAATATTCATATTTTCAACCTCGAGAAGAGCCTCCCGGCCCTCATCGATTCCACTAACTACGCCGGTAAGGTCGCTTCCAAGAATGGACGCATCTTGTTTGTAGGCACCAAGCGAGCTGCTCGTGACGCTGTTCGTGCAGCGGCTGAAAGCTGCAACATGCCATTTGTGAATCGTCGTTGGTCTGGTGGCATGATGACTAACTTTAAAACGGTTAAGCAATCAGTTAAGCGTCTGCTCGAGCTCGAAGCTATGCGTGAAGATGGAAGCTTTGAGCGTCTGAGCAAGAAAGAAGCTCTGACTCTGACTCGTGAATACGAAAAGCTTGACCGAGGCATGGGTGGAATCAAGCACATGGAACGCCTCCCTGACGCACTTTTCGTCGTCGACGTCGGACATGAGCGTATCGCTATCACCGAAGCTAAGAAGCTAGGCATTCCGGTCATTGGTGTTGTAGATTCAAACAACTCACCTGACGGTATCGACTACGTTATTCCTGGTAACGATGATGCAATCCGTGCCATCCAGCTTTATGTAGAAGCGATTGCTTCTGCTATCCAAGACGGTAAGCGTTCTTCGGGCAAAATGGACGAAGAAACTGCTGCAGCTGCTGATGCAGCTCTAGCGGCTCCTTCAGAAGTAGCTCCAGAAGCTGAAGCGGAAAGCGCAGTTGCACCCGCAGTTGCAGAAGCAGCTCCTGCTGCAGAAGCTGCAGTCGAAGCGCCTGCTGGCGATTCTGCTCCTACGGCATAACGCAGCTAGGCACCGTTTGGTGCCTACTGAGCCGTAACACGTGTGCATCCGCAGTACCCGCGGGTGCACACGACATCCAACAAAGTCGCGCCTTAATCCCAAAAGGGTAGGTGGGGCATTAGAATCATAAAGAGGAACGAACATGGCCATTTCGGCGAGCATGGTTAAGGAGCTGCGCGAGCGCACAGGCGCGGGCATGATGGAGTGCAAAAAAGCACTCACTGAAGCTGACGGCGACATGGATGCGGCGATAGAAGCAATGCGGATTTCTGGTTTGGCAAAAGCCGACAAGAAATCTGGCAATACTGCAGCAGAAGGCGCTGTAGGGATGAAGGTTAGCGATGATGCAAAAACGTTTGGCATGGTTGAAATCAACAGCCAGACTGACTTCGCTGCAAAAGCCGAAGACTTCATTGCATTCACTGACAAAGTGGTTGATGCAGTTCTTGAGCAGAAGCCTGAGAGCGTTGATCAGCTAACCGTTGACGGTGAAGCGGTTGAAGAGGTTCGAAAGACTCTTGTTGCTAAAATCGGTGAAAACATCCAAGTACGACGTTGCGTTGCTGCTAGCAGCGAAGCAGGCGTTTATGGCTCCTACTTGCACGGTGGTCGAATTGGTGTTGTGTGCGAAGTGGTTGGTGGCGATACTGACTTAGCGCGCGATATCGCGATGCATATTGCTGCAAGTCGGCCTGTATGCGTCGATGAAAGTGGTGTACCTGCAGAATTACTCGACAAAGAAAAAGCCATATTCGCAGCTGAAGCGGCTGAGAGTGGAAAGCCTCCAGAAATCATCGAAAAGATGGTTGCTGGTCGTATCCGCAAGTATTTGGCTGAAATCACACTAGTCGGTCAGCCGTTCGTTAAGAACCCAGACCAGACTATTGCTCAGCTGTTGAAAGACAAAGGTGCCACGGTAGCTAACTTCTACCGCCTAGAAGTGGGTGAAGGCATCGAGAAGAAAGAAGAAAACTTCGCCGAAGAGGTGATGGCTCAGGTTCGCGGAGCTTAATAGTCTTTCAAAGACTTGAAGGTCGAATAATTGCTCTAGCTGAATGGTCGCTTTTTCTTTTCGCGATATGGCGAGATAAAACGGTATGCACGAGCAGTTATCCGATTTAGAATTGTAGTGAATGAAGCCGGGCTTGTTCCCGGCTTTTTTGTATCAGCGTGTCCGGTTTTCTTTACGCTGTGCAGTGAGCGCATAAGCTATCGCCAATGGAAAGTGTACGCTCGGTCTTCGCGAATCCTGTTGAAATTCAGTGGTGAAGCGCTGACGGGAGGCATGGACTACGGCATTGATCGCAGCTATCCGTTGAATAGCTAAAGAAAGTATGGCTGTCAGCGACATGGGCTATGAAGTGGCAATGACTGTCGTGGGCGGCAACATATTTCTTGTTGCTTGTCTCGCTGAAGCAGGTATGGATCGAGTTACCGGTTTTTACCACGGATTCGGCAGCAAACCTACGAGCCGTCGAAGTAGGGGCTGATATCATGGTCAAAGGCTCTAATGTCGATGGTCTCTATAACAAGGACCCGCTTGAGCACGATGAAGAGGTAAAATATGATGTTGTTAGTTTCGACGAGGTCGTGCAGAAGCGACTTGGCGTCATGGGCCAGGCTGCCATCGCAATGTGTCGAGACGATAACGTACCTGTCAAAGTGTTTGACATGAATAAAGACGGTGATCTGATGCGCTTACTAATGGGCGACAATATTGGTACTACCGTAATGCAACTGGATTAATGAGATAGCGTAATGATTGACGATATTCTTGAAGATGCAAAGACTCGTATGGGCAAAACAGCTGAGTCTTTAGAAAATGATTTGTCACGTATGCGTACTGGCCGTGCGCATCCGAGCTTGCTGGAAAGTGTCAAAGTTGATTACTACGGTGCAGAGTCTCCTTTGAGCCAAGTTGCCAATATCAACACCGAAGATGCCCGTATGTTAACGGTAACGCCTTGGGAGCAGTCCATGGTTCCAGCCGTAGAGAAAGCGATTATCAATTCTGATTTGGGCTTAAATCCAAATACAGCAGGAACTGTGATTCGTGTTCCCGTGCCACCAATGACTGAACAGCGTCGTAAAGACATGGTTAAAATGGTCAGAGGCGAAGCAGAAAGCTCTCGCGTAGCTGTGCGCAACATACGGCGTGATGCAAATGGCGACCTTAAGGAATTAGAAAAAGAAAAAGAAATTTCTAAGGATGATTTGCGCAAGGGTGAAGAGTCCGTGCAGAAATTGACCGATGCAGCGATTAAAGTCATCGATGCCGTGTTGTCTAAAAAAGAAGCGGACTTGATGGAGGTCTAACGACCTTATTGCACGCTGAAATACAGTGTATTAACTTCACAGACTGCCAAAACGAGATAAGCAATTGTCCTCTAATGACCCTATTCGACCGCGCCACGTAGCGATCATCATGGATGGTAACGGCCGATGGGCGAAGCAGCGAGGCAAGGTCCGAGCGACCGGTCATCAAGCTGGTTTTCGCACAACGCGAGATATCGTCGAAGTGTGTGC
>CALKLO010000135.1 GCA_937991945.1 uncultured Granulosicoccus sp. | reverse complement strand
TTAAGATATCTACGTTGGATCACTGTCGTTAAGAGCGGCGTTAGTGAAAAGTAACGGTACCTTACCTGCAAAACAGCAAATTTGTATTCGGCGTGTATACCCCCCCATTAGTTATAGATGGACTCTTGGCTGAGTCCTTGCTGTTTAAACTTTGAGCTAGGAATTTAGCGGCTGCATATCGTGTGATGCTGAATCAAACAGAGTAAAGCCTAGCGACGAGTGTTGAAGACCCCTGAGGGTATTGGCACATAACGTTGTGTTGTGATTTGTTTCCGTTAGCAAACTCTGCATAAAAATGTTGTAACTAGGCGCTGAGATATTTTTTAATGGCCGAGCAAACTCAAAAGCAGAAAAATTCGATTCGGCACAATCAGAATCAATTGCTGTATGGCGGAATTAAATTCTCGGCAGCAGGGTCGTTAGCAGCTGCATTCGTACTATTTTACATTTACACATCGATAGTTGATTCGTTCTCAGCTCGAGTGTGGTTTATTCTAATTATGGCGGCCTACTTGTTCCGCTTGGTTGATCTATCGGCCTTCATGCGAGATCCAAATGCTGCCGAAAACCCCAAAAAATGGGGTCGAAGATTTAACGTTGGTGCACTCTTAGCCTCTAGCGCTTGGGCGTCAACAATGTGGGTGATTTTCCCCGCTGACGATATCGGACATCAACTGCTGTTGGTGTTGACACTTATAGGTGTTGCAGGTGGCGCTATTGCATCACTGCCCTATGATCGATTCGTTAATCTTTCCTTCCAACTAATTATTGTTGTATCTGTAGAGGTACGACTGCTAACTCACGGTGATCCAATTTTTTATGAAATTGCTTTGTTTAGCATGATGATTTTTTGTTTTCAGCTAAGTTGTGGCAAAGAAGTTGGAAAAAAATACTTTGAACTCATACGTTTGAAACAGGATATTCAAGACAAAAACAACTCAGTCATGAAGACCACCGAGAGGATGGCACAAATTGGTTATTGGGAATGGGACGGAGAAGCTTCGACTATCAGTTTGTCGGAAAACTTGGCTGACATATGGAATGTAAATTCCGGATCAATATCTATTAAATCTTGTTTTCAAAAAATACACACGGATGATCGACGTTCGGTGCGTACAAGTTTTATGGAAGAGCGAGGTTTGGACGGGGAGATTGCCGTTGAATACCGTATGTCGACGGGATCAGATTTGCAAAACTACCGAACTATGCGCCAAGTTATAAAAGAGTCTTTGACAGATGATGGCAGGCGACATCTGTTAGGTACTGTGCAGGACGTAACCGATATAAAGTCTGCAGAAGAAAAGATTTATACAATGGCTTACTACGATGGTTTAACAGGCTTAGCCAATCGTTCCTATTTTCACGAATATCTCAACACCGTTATTGACAAGATTGACCACTCTAGCAAGCAATTTAGTGTCGTGTACATCGATTTAGATAATTTCAAAGGTGTAAACGATTCTTACGGGCACGAGTGTGGGGATGGATACCTTCAAGCATTTTCAGAGCACCTAAAGAAAACTGTAAGGAAGACAGACCTTGTAGCAAGATTAGGCGGTGATGAGTTCTGTATTTTGGTTAACGATATCCAAGGTGTAGAAGACTCCGTAACAACCGCTGAACGTTGTTTGGAGTTTAGTGAGACTCTTATAGAGGTTGGAAATCACC
Organism: uncultured Granulosicoccus sp.; assembly: GCA_937991945.1. Taxonomy (GTDB): domain Bacteria; phylum Pseudomonadota; class Gammaproteobacteria; order Granulosicoccales; family Granulosicoccaceae; genus Granulosicoccus. The sequence continues at coordinate 20,503 of CALKLO010000135.1, read as the reverse complement.
GTATCAGCCCACAATTGAGCGTAGGAATTTCCACGTACCCGCAAGACGGTGAGGCGCCGGATGATATTGTTAAGAGTGCAGACTTAGCGATGTATCATGTCAAAAATAATGGTAAGCAAGATTACGCTATCTATGACGAACGCATGGCTATCGAAACTGAAGAGCAGATGCGTTTGGAAGCAGACCTCAAGCAAGCATTGCGTAATGATGAATTTGAACTGTGGTATCAACCACAAGTTAACATCCAAGAAAATAACTACAGTGGCGTAGAGGCGTTGATTCGCTGGCGCCACCCAACTCGAGGAATGGTTAGGCCAGATCTATTTATCACTACAGCGGAACGCGTAGGGATGATAAAAGAGATTGGTGAGTGGGTTCTTGAAACAGGTTGTAAGCAACTTGCTGAATGGAATGCATGCGGGCTCTATACTCAGCTAGCAGTGAACATTTCTGGAGAACATTTTATAGCGTCAGGTTTTCCTGAGTTTGTGCAGGCAACGATTAAAGCTCACAGTCTAAATCCCGACCATGTAGAGATAGAAATAACCGAGAGTATGAGCCGAGATCCTGTTGCACACACACACGTCTGTAACGAGCTGCAGGACATTGGAGTGCGTATCGCTATCGATGATTTTGGTACTGGGTATTCATCGTTGTCGCTGTTAGGCAAAATGCCAGTGAACACGCTGAAAATAGATAAGTCTTTTATCGATGGTGTACCAGCAGATGAAGGTTCGAAACTTATGGTTAAGGCCATAGCAGAACTGTGCTTAGGTTTTGACTATGACATTGTGGCTGAAGGTGTAGAGCAACGAGAGCAATTGGAATTTTTGAAAAATCTAAATATTCCACATGTGCAAGGTTATTACTTCAGCAAGCCCCTGCCGAGCGATGAAATCTACCCGCTACTTATGACAATTGACCCATTAGGTATAGCTGCCTAGACAAAAGACTGGTCATATAGGCTAACATGCTACGAGGACGAATTAGCAGGGTGAATTTCACTAGTTACCCACTAATTCTTAGTGTTTTTTACGTCGTGTCCGCGTGTCAGGATATCGTCGATTCAATTAGTTTTTGGATTCGGTGTATCCAACAGCGGTGACGTCTGCGATTCGGGAGAATGTTAATGGGTAAGCTTGGAGCTAGTTCGGACTACAGTTTTACTGCTGACTATGTCCGCAGTTTTATAGATAAGGAATCTGTCAGGCGTCAGTCTAACAAGGTGCTTCATGGCCATCCTTCACCACTACATTGGAAGCCTCTAGAGACGCCAATGGAAGAGCTGCTCGATGAAAGAGCAGGCTACGGCATGAAAACCCGGCACGAAGTCAATTTGTATGTCGGCACGCCTTTTTGCATAAAAACAAAACCTGCTAGGTGCGGCTTTTGTCTATTCCCGAGTGAGGACTACGAGGGTAATAAAGGGGTTGAGGCGTACCTAGATTACTTGAAGCGTGAATTTGATATGTACAAGCCGTTTTACTCGGGTGATACTTTATCGAGTATCTATTTTGGCGGTGGTACTCCCAACTTATATCGACCTGAGCACTATGGCCGTCTCATGGGCTACGTCGACGACTTGTACGGCGGAGTCCCTAGTGATATTGAAATCACGTTAGAGGGTATTCCACAGCTTTTCAACGAAGAAAAAATTAAAGCGATCAGTGAAGCTGGATTTAATCGTGTCAGCATGGGCGTGCAGCAATTAAACGACGAATTGATTAAATACAGTGGTCGTCGCCAAACTCGCGCGCAAGTATTCAGTGCGTTAGAAAATTGCCAGAAATACAATTTAGCGAATAGCCTGGATCTAATTTACGGTTGGCCCGAGCAAACAATGGACAATATGCTCGATGACTTGAAAACAGCTGTCGATGCGGGTGTTCACCACATAACGCATTACGAGCTAAATGTTGCCGGCCGTAGTGATTTCGCTGCACCCAGCAAGAGAGCCCTCTTACCATCGATTGAAACCAATATCGAGATGTACCATGCCTCGAAAGAGTTTTTGCTCGGTGCAGGGTTTGAACAAATCACTGTATATGACTGGAGGCGTAAGCCTGAAGAAGGGGAGGGAGAGCGTTTAAGCTCTTATGATTACGAGCATAATTTGCATGATTTTGTAGGCAAGTCCGATGAACCCGGCGAGACGACTGTTCAGCAAATGTGTGGTATCGGCTTTGCGGCGGTCAATTTTCATCCGAACAGTATCGATCCAAACGATCGAAACTGGGTTTATATGAACCAAACGTCACTGAAAAATTATTGTGAAGATATCGATGCAGGTAAGTTTCCAGTGTCTCGCGGTTTCATGTACAACCACCACGACATAAAATTAGTTTGGTTGTTTCAATCTATGCAAACGATGAAAATTAATTTTGTCGATTACATGAATATATTCAATGAAAACCTCCTTGATTCTCATTCTGAAATTTGGGAAGAGTTGGATCGTCGCGGTTGGATATCCGTCGGAGAGTCAGAGCTTAGCTTTGTTGGCACGGGTCAATACTACATACCTATGTTCCAGTCGTTGATTGCTAGCAAACGAGTTGCCGAAATCCGCGATGCTAGAAAGCAGGGCCTTGACACCATCAGCGTAGTTGTTGAATAGTTAGGTAATATCTCTTACTACCTGCAATGGAATCGTGAGCACAGTGGGTCATTCATCTCAATCGGATTGTGACCCCCAAAAAGCTCACATCCATTTCATAGACAATGTGTCGGGCACACGCTTGGCTCTATGGCATCACCCAAGTGTTGAGGGTGTGAGTAAGGTTGATGGGTCAGTTGGGTGTGAAAGCGCTCAGCTGGCTGCATCGCCTGTTATTTTGTCCCATGGCACTTTCTCTAATCATCGCTCTTGCCGAGGCCTTGCTCAGTATTTGGCCAAACGTGGTTTTGATTGTTGGATTTTGGATTTTCAAGGGCACGGTCAGAGCGAGACTCCTGAGAATGAGCCAGATTTCGAGTCTATGTGCCTTGAAGACGTCGATGCAGCGCTAAGCTTTGTCATGACGCGCCATCCTGGTGTACCTATCGATTGGGTTGGCCACAGCGGAGGCGGGTTAGCTATGCTCATGCATCTTGCTAGAAACCCCAATGTTCAGTCGCAAATAGGCAAGTTGGTTACGCTTGCTAGTCAAGCAACGCATGCAGGTTTAGTCACTAAAAATCGCCTGGGAATACAAGCTTCCAAGATTATCACCCGTGCACTGGGTGTCGCTCCCGGTCGTTGGTTCAAGATTGGGCCGGAAAACGAATTCTCCAAAGTGATGCTGCAATGGTACCAATGGAGCTTAGAAGGTCGATGGTTGGGTGCTGACGGTTTTGACTATGAAAAAGCCTTGGGAGATATCGATACGCCGCTGTTAAGTTTTGCCGGAGGTGGGGATAAATTCATCGCGCCTGTCGAGGGTTGTCGTTACCTATTCGACTGCGTTGGCAGCACGACAAAAGAATTTGAATTCTGTGCAGCCGACAAAGGCTATAAGGAAGATTACTCGCACGCGAGAATAATCAGCTCTAGCAGTGCTGCTAAAGATATCTGGCCCAAGGTGGCGGACTGGTTGCAAAGCAGTCGGTAACGTTATTTACTATGACTGGCTTTAAAAATTCCCCACCGATTCTCTAAGAGAATTACTGGATATAAAGGCTTCCATTGTCTCAATATTTCTATATTCTTTGACTCTACGTATTCCTTAACGATTGAGTCATCCCTATGAGCGATACCGCCGATGTCATTATTATTGGTGCTGGAGTCATTGGCGCAGCAGTAGCCTTTGAACTTGCCAAGACTGGGAAGAAAACACTAACACTCGATCGCAACACGCAAGTAGGGCATGGTTCCACTGCGGGCTCCTGTGCGTGTATTAGAATGCACTATTCGACCTTTGACGGAACCGCATTTGCATGGGAGGGTTTCCACTACTGGCGTGACTGGCCAGAGTATCTCGAATTGCCATCAGGTACGCCGTTGTCGCGTTTTGTACAAACAGGTTGTCTTGTGATGAAATCTGAGGCAAACGGGCACCTAGTTAGTCACATGGACAACAGCCGCAAGCTTGATTGCCCTCATGAAGATTGGTCGGCTGAGACCATTGCTGAACGCTTACCGTTATATAACCTTGAGAGCTTTACTCCACCTCGAGCAGCGGATGACCCGTTGTTCGGTAAGCCCAATGGGGGGCGCGTGAAAGGCGGTGTCTATTGGCCAAATGGCGGGTATGTCACTGATCCTGCACTGTCAGCCCAAAACTTGGCAGATGCTGCACGGGCCTATGGTGCGCAATTTCGAATGGGTGTAGAAGTCGATCAAATACTCACGCAAGGAGGACGCGTGAGTGGTGTCAGGCTTGTGGGTGGCGAAGAGATACATGCGCCAGTGGTGGTTAATGTCGCGGGACCTGCCTCATCAAAAATAAATGCTATGGCCGATGTATTGGGCGACATGACTATCACCACGCGTGCATTACGCCAAGAGGTGGTTCATGTGCCAGCCCCGGAAGGCTACGACTTCGAAAAAGATGGAATGATGGTAAGTGATAGTGATATCTCTTTGTATTGCCGGCCGGAGCATGGCAATCATATTCTGATTGGAAGTGAAGATCCTGAGTGTGATCCTCATCAGTGGGTCGATGATGACAAAGAGTTTAATCGCGATTTTACGGAGCAATGGACAACACAGGCTATGCGTTATGGCCAGCGTGTTCCGTCATTGGGCATTCCTCAAAAAACCCAAGGAATTGTAGACTTGTATGATGCCTCTACCGATTGGTTACCCATCTATGACAAGTCGAGCTTGCCAGGGTATTACATGGCGTGTGGTTCAAGTGGCAATCAATACAAGAACGCTCCCATAGCGGGGAAAATGATGACCTCACTCATTGAATACTGTGAGTCTGGCAATAACCACGATACTCAGCCGCTGCAATTTAATCTGCCTTATATCAATAGCTCAATTGATGTCGGTTTTTACTCACGAAAACGTCCTATCAACATGGAGTCTAGTTTCTCTGTTCTCGGTTAGTGTGCCGCAATAGCTGCCAATTTTGGCCCGCTGATGTAACGTCAGCGGGCTCAATGCAAAGTGCTATTCAAAACCCTCGACAATCAGGAAATTTGCTTCGGCGTACTTATTTCTCAATGCCTTGGCTATTTGATACTCGGGGCTGTTGTAAGCCGCTAATGCTGTTTCGTAGTCTTTAAACTCTATGACCACATTTCGGGCATGTGTAGAGCCTTCCATGCCTTCGCAACGTCCACCGCGAACGACAAAGCGGGCGCCAAATTTTTCGTAAACAGGGGCTCCGGCTTTAAGATATTCGGGGTAATTCTCTTCGTCAGTGACGGTGACGTTTGCGATCCAGTAGCCTTTTGCCATGCCAGTTTCCTAATGAATGAATAATTGAGCCTTATGGTATCGAATATGTCGATGTTTTGTGGTAAGTCTGTTCTAACTTCTAATTCGTGTCCACATACCTATCATGTCTTTAGCTCACGGTCCCCATCATTTAGCTATACCTGGTCCTTCTATTATTCCAGATAGAGTACAGAGAGCTATGCACAGAGCTTCGCCTAATATTTATGAAGGTGAGCTGGTTGATATTACGAAGTCGCTAATCCGAGATCTTAAAGTGATAGCCAATTGTCACGGTGATGTGGCGATTTATCATGGCAATGGACATGCTGTCTGGGAGGCAAGTTTATGCAACCTATTTAGTGCAGGTGATCGTATTCTGGTCATCGACACAGGGCGGTTTGGGGAAGGCTGGGCCATCATGGCCAAAGGGTTAGGCTTGGATGTAGTTAGTTTTACCGTCGATGCAGGTACAGCGTTGAATCGTGAAAAGTTGGCAGCTGTTCTTGATGACGATTCTGCTCATTCGATTAAAGCTGTAATGACGGTGCAAACCGACACTGCAGTGTCCTCCACCAATGACATAAAATCTATTCGTGACATCATTTCAGGTGCAGATCACCCAGCATTGTTTATGGTGGATGGAATTGCATCGTTTGGGTGTGAACCTTTTGACATGCACGCTTGGGGTGTCGACGTACTGCTGAGTGCGAGCCAGAAAGGTCTGATGACGCCCCCAGGAATAGCCCTGCTATTCGTTGGTGAAAGAGTCTGGGGCCACCATGAGTCTGCAGGGCTGAAGACGCCTTACTGGGATATGGAGCCAAGAGTTAGGCCTGCGATGTTTCCAGACCATTTTTGTGGAACACCACCAACTCATCACTTATATGGTTTACGCGAAGCGGTTGATATGATTTTGGAAGAAGGGATTGAAAACGTTTGGAATCGTCATCGAACCCTTGCCAGTTGCGTGTGGAGTGCTGTTGATGCATGGGGTAGTGCTGGCGAGTTGAGATGCCGTGTGTCCAGTGTTGAACTTCGTTCCCTGGCCGTGACATCAATTGAAATTGGCAGTGGTCAGGCTATGCGATTACGCCAATGGAGTGAGGCTGAGGTTGGCGTCACGTTGGGTATAGGGTTGGGATCGCGTTCAACGGAAGCTATCCTCGACAATGTATTTAGAGTTGGGCATATGGGTCATCTTAATCCACCTACCTTGTTGGGTGTTCTAGCTTGTATTGATGCGGGTCTTAAGGCGCTTAACATACCTCATGGTCCAGGGGCTCTGGAGGCGGCTGCATGGAAAATTAGCCAATCTACTCAAACAAATTACTAGCTGACTTGCCTGTTGCTAATCTGAGCTCCATTGCGATTTGTCATTAATTGGTATGAAAGCGATTGTTTTAATGTGAAGTATTCAGTATTTCAGCTTTGGAAAGGTTCAGAGACTGTGAGTCTTATCCGCTCTAATGGAAGGAAGAGGTCCGTTGATTAGATGTTACTTGTAAAAGGGTAATGGTAACCGCGGCCAGTGATTCGAAAGATCGGTTGAGCATTCAGCTAAAAATTCGAGTCACGTTCACTCTGCTGTCCCTTTTATTTGTGCAAAACACTGAGTTCTGCCTTTATGCTTAACGCCTTGGATTCCAAGATTCCTAAAGTGCTGGTTGTCGATCACAACGAAATGATGTGTCGCCGTGCTGTAGGTTTTTTGAATGCGGCAGGTTTCTGGGCTGAAAGTGTGCTCAATGCTAAAAGTGCATTGAGATATATCGAAACTAAATCTGTTGACGTCGTGCTCCTAGATGTCGATATGCCAGTTATTGACGGATATGAAGCTTGTCAGCGAATACGAGCAAGCGAAAAGGGAGCGTCGTTGCCCATTATGATGCTAACCAAGCGTGATGATGCCGCTGCAATCGATATGGCATTTGATGCAGGTGCGACAGACTTTGCCACCAAACCTGTCAATTGGCCAGTATTGCCGCATCGTCTTCGTAATATGCTTCGTACTAGTGAAGTTGTTGAAGCGTTAGACAAGAGCCGAAGTAGTTTGGATGCGGCACAACGTATAACTGGGCTAGGAAGCTGGGAATACAACATGGTGTCCGGTGAACTTATTTGGTCGGATAATCTGTACCGTATTATTGGGCTAGAGCCACAGAGCTGCGATTCGACGTTATCGCTTTTCATGAAGTACGTGGTCGATAAAGATCGCAGTACTGTTTATAAATGGCTTTCATCAGATTCTGTTGAGCCAGGCAAGATGCTTAAGCAACAAATCCTAACTGAAGACGGTGAAGAGCGTTATGTAAGAATCCAATTGAAAAACGAATTGGATGGGGACGGTATGGTAGTCCGAAAATGGGGTGTTGTTCATGACGTCACTGAGCAGTATCAGGCCGAAAAAAAGATTCATCTACTGGCTTACTATGACAGTTTGACGCGACTTCCCAATCGAGTACTTTTTTGCGAGCGCTTAGCACGAGATATTGCTATTGCGCGACGCACGCCCAAAGAAATTGCAGTTCTATTTCTAGATCTTGATAACTTTAAACGTGTTAACGATAGCCTGGGTCATGCGTATGGTGATCTACTTTTACAGGAGGTTGGAGAGCGTCTTCAGAGTTGTGCGCAGGAGATCAATGATGCGTATCAGCTGGAGGAAGGCCCTTGCACAGTGGCTCGAATGGGGGGCGATGAATTTACGGTTCTTCTAACTGGTCTCTATGACCGTTCTGAGGTAATAAAGTTTGCTACAGCCATTACCAATGAATTGTCCGATGTCTACGTGCTTGATGGAAACGACTGTCATACGTCGAGTAGCATCGGTATCTCCTACTACCCAGAGCATGGCGATTCCGTAGATGAGTTGTTGAAGGCTGCGGACATCGCGATGTACGAGGCGAAGAAGCGGGGTAAGGGGTGCTACCAAACCTATAGTTTAGCGATGGATGCGAATTCCATTCGTCGATACAAGATGGAAGAGCTACTACGTGCAGCCATAGATAACGATGAGCTAGTGTTGCATTATCAGCCACAGCTGAATTTAGAGACTGGAAAACTTGAAAGTGTAGAAGCACTGGTGCGCTGGAACAGCGCCGAATTGGGTTTTGTGTCTCCGGGTGATTTCATCCCTCTCGCCGAAGACACTGGATTGATCGTCCCCATTGGTGAATGGGTATTGCGGGCTGCCTGTTTTCAAGCGGTAGAGTGGATCGCCACGGGTGTGCCGTTGGAGCGAATTGCCGTCAATATATCGGTGTTAGAATTCATACGGCCAGATTTTCTTTCTATTGTGGGTGAAATAGTTGCCGAGTCGGGTTTAGATCCACTTAGGTTAGAACTGGAAATTACCGAGAGTGTGCTTGTTGATGATACTTCCAGTGCGGTGGATACCCTGCGGGCACTCAAAGGTATGGGGTTTCAACTGAGCATTGATGATTTTGGAACTGGTTTTTCAAGTCTCAGTCAGTTGAAGCACTTTCCGATTGATAGGCTCAAAATTGATCAGTCGTTCGTACAAGGTATGTTGGAAAACGTTCATGACTCTGCCATTGTGCGAGCGGTGTTGGCCATGGCCGATAGCATGGGCCTGAGTGCAATTGCTGAGGGTGTCGAAACCAGCGAGCAGTTGGAATTTCTCTACAGCCATGAGTGCGATGAAGCACAGGGATATTTCTTAAGCCGCCCTGTACCTGGTGCTGCCATCAGCGCTTTGTTTGCCGAATTTAATCAAGTCGAAATAAGAAACACAGGCACGGGTGATTAAGGTACTTATTCAAAGTCGTTTACGGTAAAATCGTCACAAGCGGTTAGCACTTGGTTAACTAGATGGAGCGAGCATTTAAGGGTGAAAAGTACGGTACAGACAGACTCCCTATTAGATGGAAGTGCAGTCGAATCAGCTACTCAACGCGCCTACCACGAGTTGCGTTCTCGGATTATTCGCTGCGATATTGTTCCAGGCGAGCGCTTAAAGGTTGAGTCATTAAAAACCTTGCTGAATACGGGCGCTTCTCCAATACGAGAAGCATTGAGTTTGTTGACATCCGATCAGCTCGTCGAGCGTATTGATCAACGCGGTTTTAGAGCCGCATCAGCCAACCAAGCTAATTTTCGTGAAATACTCATGTTGCGGTGTCAACTAGACGACATTGCTCTGCGTTCAAGTATTAGTCTTGGTGATGTTCGCTGGGAAGAAAATGCAGTGCTTGCGCATCACCGACTGACGGTAGCTTCTCGCGATAATATGGAACAATGGGAATCGCTGCATCGGCAATTTCATCAGTCATTGCTGTTAGCGTGTGACTCGCCAATCTTGTTGCGTTTTTGCGATCAGCTTTATGATTTAAATATTCGCTATCGCTTCTTAGCAGGTAAGTCTGCTCATTATAGTTCTCGCGATGTCGCTGACGAACACGCTGAAATATTGTCGGCCACTCTTAACAGAGATGCCGATGTTGCCTCTAGCAAGCTGATAGAACACTACAGACTAACCGGTGAATTCCTTGAAGGCCAAATTCACTAGTTTTAGTCGTCTGTAGTTGTCCTTGATAATTACTTGTTCGGTTGCAATACGAGATCAAAATCGACTCGAAGATAATCTTCCGTTACGTTGCCTGATAGCGCAAACCCTGTGTTTGGAAATTTCTCAGCAGCTTCGGGTATGTAGCTCATGATTAAATCTTCTCGAACACCAAACACGGTGTCTTGATCTAGGTACGGGTCGTCGTCAGGGAATACCTCAGTAACCAGTGTTCTAAAACCCGGCGCTTTTATAATATAGTGCAGATGAGAAGGGCGCCATGGGTGCCGGCCAGTTGCTTTTAATATATCGCCAACTGGGCCGTCTATTGGGACTGTATAGACAACGGGTTTTGCAGTCGTAAAGCGATAGTTTCCATTTTCATCACTAGTGAATAAGGCATGGAACTCATACATCTCTTGGTCTGGATCTTGGGATGAGTACAGACCGTTAGGTGCTGTTTGCCAAATATCTAGGGTTGCTCCTGCAATAGGATTGCCTGCTACGTCTCTCACCTGGCCTTGTACCAATATTAATTCACCTGGGTGTTTGCCTTTAAGATCAGCGCCAAGTTCCATCTCGGGGGAATCAGAAATATGAAAAGGGCCTAATACGCTTGAGCTTGTACCGCCTTCTGATGAGTTAATCATATCGACTAAAGAAGATAAGCCGAGTACATCTGAGAGCAATACAAATTCATCTCTCTCAGGCGTGGTTATGTTACCCGCACGTCTGAGTATTTCAAGCCCGTGAGTCCACTCGTCATGAGTCAGTTTGGTTTCTATGGCGAAAGCGTGTAGGTGCCTTGATAAGCTTTCCATGAGCTCAACGAGCCTTGGGTCAGTTTGCTTGTCGAAGTACGACAAGAACGTCTCCGTGATGTTGTCTTTGGTGACGTTTCTCATAGCGATAAAAGTTCTAGTTTAGTTAAAAGTAAATGTTGTCTTTATCATTTGGAGCTATTGGGCCTGCCAAGTGATCAATTGAGTATGGCTGTGCTGAGTTGTGGATAGCGTATCAACAAAATAAGTACACACAGCATAACCATTGCAAAAGGCAACGCTCCAAGAAACACATCCTTTAAACTGATGCGTGGATCATTAAGCGTAGACTTTATAACAAAGCAGCTAATGCCTAAGGGGGGTGTCAATAAACCTATTTCAGCGCCTACCACTGTTACGATCCCAAACCATACAAGGCTTAGTCCCATGGGTTCGATAAGGGGTAAAAACAGCGGTACAACAATGAGTATGATGGAGGCGGTGTCTAGCAACGTGCCAAGAAATAGCATAAGCCCCACATAGATCACCATTATCGCGGTAAAGCTAAGTTGGTTTTGAGCGATGATGTCACCAAGCATATTGGGCAGTCCTGCAAGACCCAGCATACGACTATAAATAGAGGCGGCAGTAATCAAGAAAAGAATGGCAGCCGTTATGTGGCCGGTTTCCAGAAGCGCTTCCCAAAATGTCTTGAGGGTCATTCGGCGTCTTACAACGGCAATAAACAAACCCAAAAATGCACCCGCCGCACCAGCTTCTACAGGCGTAAGCCAGCCTGTGTAAATGCCACCTAAAACGACCATAACCAGAAACACTAAAGGCAGTGTTTTACTGAGTAACTCTTTGAAAGACATGCGCGCAGTGTCTTCCATAGGTTCACCGCCAATCATTGATGGTGCAAAGTGCCCAACCGCTGCGATAGCTACAACGTAGGCAACCGCTAAAATAAGTCCGGGAACGACGCCTGCTAAAAACATATCCCCCACAGATTGCTCCGCTACGAAGGAGTAGATAATCAGCATTGCGGATGGGGGGATAATCATGCCTAACACGGATGAGCCAGCAACAACCCCAACAGCAAATCGCGGGTTGTATCCGTAGCGCAACATTTGCGGAACAGCAACAGTGGAAAACACAGAAGCTGAGGCAATGGATGAGCCGGTAACTGCAGCGAACACCGCGTTTGCTCCTACAGTTGCCATACCAATGCCGCCTTTCACACGTTGAAACGTGGCATTCATTACATCGTATATGTCATTGCCCATGCCGGCCTTTGACACAATAAGCCCCATGAACGTGAACAGAGGCACGGTGGCGAAGGTATATTCCATGACGCTATCGCTAATTGCGATTTTCAACAGATTCATGGCCAAATCAAAGTTGTCTCTCATTAACCAGATAGAGACAAAGGAGACAACGCCCAATGCAATGGGAATGTAAAGACCAAGGTAGATCAAAAATACGATTGCGATAACCGATATAGCGCCTATTTCAAGGGGTCCCATTACTTGCCGTCCTCTTGATGTGCAGGCATTTTTCGATTGTCTGTTGTATTGGCTAACGCAACTTTGAGTGCGAAGAGTAACGAGCACAACGAAGCGCTTAGAAATATAACGAGTTTTATAGGCCACCAAGGTGCCGTAAATACACCGGGTACGCCAAAGTAATCGCGAGTGTCTAGCATGTCGAGAAATTCAGGCCAAATTGTTATAGCCACTAGCAACATGAAAATACAAGAGATACTATCGATGATGCGTCCCACCGTTCTCGATAGTACTGGCCACCGACTACCCATCAATGTCAGGAATCCGTCTGAGCGAGTTAAACGATTGACTCGAACCACATCGGGTAGTTGAAGAAAGACAATGAGCACCATTGAAAATTGTACAACTTCAACGGCACCCATGAAGGGTTTGTTTAAAATCCCTCTTGCCATTGCATCATAGTTAACAACAGCGACTAAAGCCAACACCACGAGAGTACCTATGGTGTTGGCCGTAATCGCAATCGATGTAACAACGCGGTTGAGCTTGTGAAGAAAGCTATACACGTGCTTACGCTACTTTAAGAGTGTTGTTTGAGTATCATTCTGCAGCCCAGTTGCGCAAAGGTGTGAAGCCTGCAGCTTGAAGCTTGTCTAAGTAGGCATTGAGCATGTCAGTACCAGGCTCGCCTTTCTTTTCAAGAGTGGCCGCCCATTCCAAAGCGATGTTAGGCATGCCTGTCGCCCAACCGCTACGATCAGCTGGATCCATTTCTACAACAGTGCCGCCTGCGGCTTCATAGGCATCACGACTAGCTGCAGCTGCATCCATAGCGATCCCCGCTACGTGGTCACGATACTCAACAGCGACTTCAGTTAAAACAGCTTTAACTTCGTCAGGTAGTTTCTTCCAGTAGTCAGCGTTGACTGTAACTGTCTTTGAGTTAACAGCGCCTAAATCAGCTCGAAGCATATAGGGTGCAACTTCTGCAATTTTGAACGTCTTGGCAGCCTCAGGCCATAGCATTGCATGATCAACCAGGCCGGTTTGTAGCATGCTGTAGAAGTCAGTCAAACCACCTCTAACGCCCACTGCTCCTTCAATGCCTTCAAGGTAGCGCATGTTCATACCAGCGCCAGCTACTTTGCCACCTTTAATATCGTTGGTAGAGCTAATAGGGTCACGGCTAAACATTTGGTAAGTATCTAGAACAACACCTGTCGCTAGATACACTTGGTTTTGCTTTTCGAATTCCTTTTGCATCGTTGGGAATTCTTTGGCGATTTCATCAACTGCCTTGGCAACTGCTCTTGCATCGGCTGCAACAAATGGAGTAACAGCAGCTAGCGCTTGACTAGGTAACTTAGAAGAATGAAAGATTGTCGTAACAATACCGATATCGCCCAAGCCGAGCTTTACGCCCTCAAGAACGCCTTTGGGTTTTACAATAGAGCCACCATAGCTCTCTTGCCAATCCATTTCATAATTACCCGTTACAGCAAGCCGTTTATCGACTTCAGGTATGAAGAAACCACTGAACTCTCTAACCCACATAGCTTTTGCCGGATACCCATCAATGACAACCGCTTTGATAGTTTCAGCAGCATTGGTTGGTAGTGCCGCCATTGTGACAAAGGCCGCAGCAACGAGTTGGCTGGTAATTTTAAATTTCATGGTGTGTTTTTCCTCGGTGGTGATCATTAGTGGTTCGTATGCCTGACGGAAGTACTGTGGTGATGTCAGGTAGTTCGCCAGTTTTCCTCTACTTGAGTTCCAGACTGGCGGAAAAGCTTCGAAAGAGGGCAGTACTTTGCAACGTCTGTTGCGACTTGATCGAGTTCACTTTGCGTCGCCGTACCGCTACTGGTTATGTCCAGTGTGATTTTTTTAAACGGCACGTCAATTTCTTCTGCTAACGTCACGCCACGTCTATCGAAGTCGCAGCTAGCATTAATGGTTAGTTCGCCAATATCGATACTAAGGGCTTTAGCGCATTTGTGGCCTATGACGTTAGTGCAACCAACGAGCGCAGCTATTGCTGCATCTGTAGGTGTGGGTCCCGCATTGGTCCCGCCTCTCTCTGTAGGCTCGTCAATGGCAAAATCGATATCTCTTATTGATATATTTGCACGTGAATGAGACGGGCAGTGCGCGGCAGCTTTTAGAGCCACCGTAGTTTTCATTTTTATCGCCATGTCTGGGGTGTCTGTAGCAGTTGTATAGATTCAGATTTGTTTTTAGGCAAACGAGCAGGCGTCTTCAAAAGAAAAACGTGGCAGTTTTTGAAACAATGCTGTTTCGTCGGCGTAACCGATATTGCAGAGGAAGTTAGATTTGAGCGTGGTGCCCGAAAAGAATTCCTCGTCGACAATCTGATTTGAAAATCCAGACATTGCTCCGACATCCAAGCCAAGTGCACGAGCTGCAATCATCAGGTAACCACCTTGCAGTGTTGAATTGCGATAGGCCGTGTCTTCTATGTAGTCAGGCTTGCCTTCAAAGAACGCGCGACGATCTTCATGAGGAAAAAGGAAGGGAAGGGACTGCCAAAATTCAGTTTCGTAAGCAATGATGACGGTGACAGGTGCGCCCATCATTTTATCGACGTTTTTCTCTTTTAGAGATTTAGCAAGCCGTTGCTTTCCTGCAGGTGTATTAACAAATATCATCCGAGCAGGACAGCTATTCATACTCGTGGGCCCTGACGCTGTTATGTCGTACAACGTGCGTAGCGTGCTCTCTTCTATAGCGGTGTCTTTCCACGCGTAGTGGGATCTAGCTTCTCTTAAAATAAGATCAATAGAATTATCGTCAAGGCGCTCTAGCTTGCTTTTGAGAGCCCGATAATCATTATGTGCTTTGGCGCGAAGATCTGTTGTGTCATCTGATGAAGTCATGTCTCTGTCTCTGATAGTTAGAGTGATTCTTCAGCGACTATAGGGTTGGCACAAATGCCAATGCCTTCAATTTCAACTTCAATAGTTTCGCCAGGACGGAGCCATCGTTGTGGCGTCTTGGCATGGCCAACGCCTGGAGGTGTGCCCATGGCTATCATGTCGCCAGCACGTAGCGTCGAGTATTCGGAGATCGTTGCAATCGTTCGAGCAACACTCCAGAGCATGTCTGATGTGTTTGCAGATTGAAGAATTTCATCTCCCACCCGGCTTTCGATTTTTAATCCTACTGCGCCATCGGGTAGTTCATCAGGTGTCACGCAAATAGGCCCAACAGGACCTGTACCATCAAAGTTTTTACCTGGAGTCCATTGGTGGGTTTTTCGTTGGTAGTTTCGGACTGAGCCATCATTGAAAACGGTATAAGCAAAGACGTGAGAAAGAGCGTCTTCCTCGGTGATATGTTTGCCAGTCTTACCGACAATGACCATTAGCTCAACTTCGTAGTCCAGTTGCTCCGAACATGTGGGTCTGATCATTGGTGCGCCAGCGGGAATCATGGAATCCTGGCAGCGCATGAATAAAGCGGGGTAAGTGGGTACTTCGTAGCCTCCCTCTTTAATGTGATCGATGTAGTTCAAGCCAAGACACACTATCTTGCCGGGGGCTTCTACGGGGAGTGAAGGGGTGATGCTCGAAACGGTAATAGTGGGTGCGCCATCAGCTAAACCTGCGATGAAGCCTTGTAAATCTTCGCGCCCAATAAGGCCTGTCAGATCGTGACCCACTGAGCCATCAAGCGCGGTGATATTGATGGCTTTGTCGTCATTAACGAGGAAAACATTGGCTTGAGCTTGGTCGCTCGTTGTACCTACTAGAAATCTCATGGTATGCAGTCGGTTGTGTATTAGCAGCGTGAGCTGGAATCAGTTATATTAAATTTGACGATTATTTCTATATTTGTCAATTAATATCGATATTTTGAGAGAAAACTATGGTTGCTTGGTCCGATTATAAAAATGCCGCGCAAGAGCGAGGGTCCCTCGCCCACGAGCTCTATGTGGCTATCAGTACACCGGCAGCATCGCCGGACGTGTTAAAAGAGCAGTTGCCCTCTCATCTGGCCTACCAGGGTACGTTGGAAGCTTCCGGTGCCTTGGCATTTGCAGGCCCCCTATCGGATCTCAGCGGTGAGCAGATGGAAGGTATGGGCATGATCGTTTACCGAGCTCATTCCATGAGTGAGGCTAAAGCGTTGGCAGAAGCGGACCCAATGCATGCCAGTGGGGCGCGCACGTTCACTCTCAGGCGTTGGATGATCAACGAAGGTAGTTTCCAGATGAACGTGAAGTTGTCAGCTCAATCAGTGAATTTCTCTGACGCTTAATTGGGTCCGTTTTGAGCGGATAATGGGCAGTATCGTCACACAGTGCTGCTCACGATGCTGATTCTGTGGTGCCCTAGGGCGGGGTGTCTAGCCTTCTGTTAGAGCCCTGTTGGCACTAGTATTTTGAGAAAATGTGATGTACTTCACATAAAATAAGGCAGTAGTAGGCAAGAAGCCATCTACTGACTTACCTGTCTGGTTAAAGTGCCGCTAGAGACCTTATAAGGAAAACCAAGGTCCCGACCGATATGTCCGACTGGTATGAACCACTCAGAATGGAGCTAAGTGCTCTAGAGTCTGCCGGTTCACAAGATGATAGTGCGTTTAAAGAGCGGTTGGCAGAGCGCTACCAAGCTCTATTGCTGCACAATTGCTGGTTATCAGAGCTGGGCGAAACGACAGCGGCGATGCTTCAGCACGAGTCTTTGGATGCGTTGCTGCAATACATTGCTTCAGAGCTCGTCAATGTAAGTTGCGCGAACGGTGCCTACATGCACATGGTGCATGAAACTGGCGATTATCTCGATATTTTAGCGGCCTGTGGTCCCCTTAGCGATAGCCTGTTGGGTGACAAGCGCTTCGAGGGTGTTGGTTTGTCCGCAAAGGTTTGGAAAGCCGGTACGGCGCACTATATCGAGGACTACAACAATCATCCCGACTGCGTATTGGAGTTGGAGTCCGAAATACAAGCAGCCTCTCTGCCTCTGACATACGCTGGAGAGGTTCTCGGCGTGGTATTCGTCACGGCTGAGAGAGATAAGCCGCTGCAAGAGGACATGAATCTATTGAAACAGGTTGCAGTGATTGCTTCCCTATCGATACACCATGCCCGTCAGAGGGAAGGTGTTTCTCGGGAGCTTTTTCGCTCTCAGTCTCTGAGTCAGATTAGCGCTGACATGTACAAAATTCAGGATTGGGACGATCTAGCCTTGCACGTCTGCCCTAAATTGTTTGATGCTCTGGACCTATGGCGAGTCAGCTTGTACGACGTGGATGAAGAAAATCAACGTCTTAAGCCTCATGGAAGCTGGAAATGTCGCGATGGTGTTGTTGAAAATTGTGATCACGTGGATGCGACATTGATCAATGAAAGCCTTAGTCGTTGGTGCTTTGAGAATAAGCAATCTGCGAAAATTGATCGCAACGATCAGGATCCACGCCAATCAGCGGCAATGCATATGTTTAGACGCGCCAATAATATCGGCAGCACTATGTGTGTGCCTGTCATGTCGAATGAAAAAGTTCGCGGTGTGCTCGTCGTTTGTCGTCCTTTGGATAAGCGCAATCTTGATCAAAATGATGTAAATACCGTTCATACCGTTATTGGGCAATTATCGACGGCATTGCAACGGCACGAGTTGTTAAGAGAGGTTCAGCATCAAGCTGTCCACGACAGCCTTACTGGGTTAGCGAATAGGCGTGGATTTGAACACTTCCTGTCTGAGCTACTGAGTCAGCCATCTGAATTCGACGTGTTAAAAGCGGTTTTGTTTTTTGATCTTGATGGTTTCAAGGACATCAATGATAGCCATGGGCACGCGACAGGAGACGCTGTATTAATCCAAGTGGGTGAGCGGCTCGCAAAGCATAAGTCCGAATGCGACATGTTGGCGCGACTCGGCGGTGATGAATTTGCAGTCGTCCTACCCAGCCTGACACGTTTGAAAGATGCGGTGGAAGATGCGGCTCATTTCGCGCAGTGTTTTTCTGAACCGTTTCTTATAAACGATGTGGAAGTAACGCTTGGGGTGAGTATAGGAATTAGTTTTTATCCGCGAGATGGTGTAACCATGGATGAGCTGATCCGTCATGCGGATATGGCAATGTATCAAGCCAAGAGCAAAGGCTCTAATCGTATTGTCAGCTTTGATCACGATCACGCGATAAGTCTGCGGGATGAGCAAAACTCCATAAAGGATTTGAGAAAAGCGGTTTCTGAGCAAGAGTTTGATCTGTGGTACCAACCGCAAATTTCGTTGTCTACCGGTTTAGTGAGTGGTGTTGAAGCACTAATTCGTTGGCAGCATCCAACCCGCGGTATTCTGCCTCCCACAAAATTTATTCCGCTGGCCGAGGAGCTCGGTTTGATATCCATGGTGGGTACTTGGGTGTTGGAAAGAGGTTGCCAGCAGATGGTTGATTGGCAGCACTTGGATCCTGTGCCTTGGCATTTAGGGATTAACGTGGCAGCGCCGCAATTTATGAGCAAGGGGTTTGGTGAGGCTGTCTTAACGATCCTAGACGCCTATAAAATTGACCCGTCACAGTTGCAACTGGAAGTCTCTGAAGGCGTTCTTATGAACGATTTAAAGGCGGTTAGTGGCAACTTTGATTTACTGCGCTCCAACGGTGTACGAATTGCTGTTGATGATTTCGGTACGGGGTACTCCTCATTGCAATATTTGTCACAGCTTCCACTGGATGTACTAAAAATCGACAGATCGGTCATGCGAAAGTTGAAGGCTGGCCCTAAATTAGACGAGCTATCCCAGACTATTGAGGTGCTCACTAAGCGATTCGATCTGATGATAGTTGCTGAAGGTGTTGAAACGGAGGAGCAGCTGGGGTTGGTGAAGCAGCTGAAATGCGATCTTGTACAAGGCTTTTACTTTGCTAAGCCCGTTGTAGCTGCAGACTTGCCATCGCTTGTGTCAGAGCTAAATAAGGCAAATATAATCCTTAAAAATGCAGCCTGAATAGGCGCGTAGCACCTGAATTTCACTACAAGGCAGTCATGGGCTGTTTCGTTGCAGCGCAATCGGGTAGGATGAGGCAATACAAGCTTAAACTTTACCGATTTCAAGATGGGCAACAGCACACTGTTTCTAATTGTTGTAATCGAGGCGATTATCATCATCTGGTTGGCCAGTAAGCTAACGCAGTATCGAAAAATCGATCAACTCCTCGGCGCTAATGCAGCTCAGCCAACGCCTTTGGGTAGCGCTCAGAGCAAGGTATCACCTCAGGTGGCAGCCCTTCAAGCACCCGTAAAAGCTGAGGCGCTTTCTAGCGACACGGCTCTTATGTCGGATACCGAAGCGGTTCCAGAAGAAAATATAGAAGAAGCCAAGCAGCTCCAATGGGTTATGGCGCGGTGTCGTTACGCCGAATTCTACCTAGAGCAGTTGGACGATGACTACGAGCGTGGTCAATTCAGGCATATTCTGGATGGTTGCGTGGCTAAAGCTAGAAAAATCTCCGACCCGTTTTTTAAAGACAGTGCACTTCATTCCATCATTTTGTTGCTGGACAGAGCGGGCTGGGAACAGTACCGAGATTCGTTGCTGGCTGAAGTGAAAGATGAAATCGTTCGTCAGCGCATTGAAGTGGAATTAGCTGCCGAAGAAGCTTAGTCGTCCTCGGCGCATGAATGACTAATTAGTGGGTGCCGATTTACGGCTGGTCGAAAGTCGGTCTACTCGTGCATTGATGGCAGATGCGTTCAACGTATCTGCTAGAGCTATACAAACTACGCCGCCTGTCAGTGAGTTTTGAGTGTGCTCTGGAGCCCTAGCCACTTGAAAGCGTTGTCCAACGATTTGAATCAACATCCAATGCCCTGTTGGGTCTTTTACAAACCCCTTGGCTCTCACTAAATTTGCTTGTTCGCTCGCTAAGTATTGAGCCAGTGCTGCGGCATCAATGGTCGAGGGTAAATCGATTTTAAACGTGCTGAATAAAGAGGCATGGCTCATTGTTGAGGCAGTGTCTTTGTCATTTAGCGAATGAGCAATTTCTCCATCTAATAGTACCGACACCGGTAGTTGTGAGCGTTCAGTGCACACCTGTTTCGCCGTGGGGATTTGTTGGCTTATCCAGGCTTGAAGTGCTTGAAGTTGATCTTGGCTAATCAGATCTACCTTGTTTATCACTAATAAATCTGCGGCATCCAATTGTCGTTGAATGGTGTCGCCGACATACCGGTCGTTGAATTGTCGGCGCACGGTTTCGGCGTTTGCCATGACGATAACGCTGTGCATGACAATACCTTGTATCAGTGAAAGGCTTGAAGCTATGGCGCCTGGTAAGGCCACGCCGCTGGCCTCTATAATGATTTGATCGGGCGTTG
>CALKLO010000134.1 GCA_937991945.1 uncultured Granulosicoccus sp. | reverse complement strand
TAGACGGTGGAACTGGAAGTGATTCATTAGCAGGCGGTTCAGGCAATGACACTGTTGATTACTCAACATCAGGCAGTAGTGTTTCAGGTGGGGTGATTACAGGTACTTCAGGTACGATTAATCAAGGTAGCGATACTGACACTGTATCGGACATCGAAGATTACCAACTAACCGGCTCAGACGATTTATTGACGTTTGATGTCGATGCATTGGCGGCAGCTACATTGGATGGCCTAGGAGGGTTCGACAGCATAACTGTGGTTGATACGGCAGGTGGTACTAACCTTACCAGCGCGGGAATAGATGGCGTCGATCTAGCCAATGTTTTCAACAATGTTGAGTATATTGACTTTTCAGGCACTGATTTAACCGGTGCAGATACCTTCGACATCGGTAACGATGATATTGGTGGTGTACTAAGTGCTGGATCAGGAACACTGACAATTGCAGTTGATCAATCAAAGATTGCGTTGGCAGATGTATCTGTACTCACGCAAAGTGGGGCGACAGTGACCTCAGATAACGTTTCGGGTGATACCCGAACAGTTGATTGGAGTGATGGAATACAGCTGATTCTTAATGGTTAGCACGTAATTCGGCGGTTTATTGGTATGAAGTCTGCGCTGTCAAGGGAACTGACAGCCAAAGACGTAAACCGCTTGCGATGCTCAAGCTTGTATCCGAAGAATCATCTGATCGCGATCCGTTAGTCGTATGCGTTGAAACTGTACTCGAGTTTCACCGCATGCGAACTGATCTTGCAGGCTTGGTTGCTGAGCTTCCAACGCCGGGTGCTAAATGGTGCATGGCAGATTTGCCTGCCGTTGCTGAGCACTTAGATCTTAGCCTGCGAATTATTAAATCCGAAGCGGCTGAAATCCGAGAGACGTTAACGCCTGTCATTTTACCGCTTGAGAATGAGCGGTATGCGATCGTAACCCCAGGTTCGGATGATCAGCATGATTTCATTTTACCTGGTCAGACACCGGTTCCACTAACTGATGAGCATCTTGAGCAGTGGGTCGGTGGCAGAGTTGTGGTATTAATGCCCCAACAGGGTGTTACAGGTGCGGCTACCGATCATATGAGCGCGGATCGATCCATAGATTGGTTCTGGCTCCCTATTAAAAAGTACACACCAAATTTTGGTGAAGTCGTTTTGTGCACGGTTTTTATAAACCTACTGGTTATAGCGCTACCTCTGTTCACATTGAACGTTTATGACGCTGTAGTGCCGAACCTGGCCATGTCCACGTTAACCGTATTAGCGCTTGGAGTTGGTATTGCCATATTGTTTGACGTGGTGTTGAAGACCGCCAGAACCTCAATCCTTGAGCGAATAGCCGCCAGAACAGGCGTTCAGTTCGATGGTGCCCTTATGCAACGAATGCTAAGCGTGCAAGAAGAGCAGATGCAGTTATCAGTCGGTGAACGCTGTAATTTATTTAGAGAGCTCCAAGGGTTGCGCGATTTTTATGCGACAAAGCTGGTGCCCGCATTAGTTGATTTCCCATTTTTCCTACTGTTTTTGCTGGTTATTTATCTCATCTCACCGGCACTAACGATGGTGCCTATTGGCATCGCCGTTGCGATTCTTGCGCTGAACGCGATTGTGCAAATACCCGTTAAACGCTCCACTAAAGTGTTGTTCTCCTCTATGCAGGAGAAGTCATCCATGATGGTAGAAATGCTGACAGGTAGCGTTGCCATTAAGCAGTTAAACGCTACAGGTACGAGTCTTAGCCGTTGGAATATATCCACAGAGCAAGCTGCAGAGGCGGCCCGTAAGAGCCAGCGCTGGGTCTCATTGGGACAACACGGGTCCCTGGGCTTAATGCAACTCAACCACGTGCTCATAGTCGTTGTTGGCGTCTATCAAATTCAGGCTGGAACACTGACAGTGGGTGGATTGGTTGCTGGAACTATATTAGCCAGTCGTACCATTGCACCTATTATGAATTTACACAGTGTTATTGCTCGCTGGACGCAATCTCGAGACTGTTTGAAAACTATTGATGAGCTGTTTACACGCGCTGTCGACCGAATAGATGGAAAGGTGTGTCCAGGGCAATCTTTGGAAGGTGCCATCGATATTAGAAATTTTACTTACAGCTACCCAGACCAATCAAGTGCTGCGGTAGGCGGCGTAAATCTATCTATAAAAGCGGGAGAGAGCCTTTGTCTGATCGGTCCATCGGGTGCTGGGAAAAGTACATTGGCGCGTGCTATCGCGGGTGCATTGACTCCATCTGAGGGGCAGATTTGTATTGATGGTTATGACTATCAGGCGATGACATCTGCTCGTCTACGAGAAAACGTAGCACTCATTCCACAAAATCCGTTTTTTGTAGCAGGGACTATTCGAGATAATTTATTGCTAGGTATCAAGCACTGTACTGACGAGAAAATAGCGCATGCCACTCAACTAGCTGGAATAGATTTGGTAATGGCGGGCTCTGGAAGTGGCCTGGATACGGAAGTAGGTGAAAACGGTAGAAACCTCTCGGGAGGGCAGAAACAAGCGATATCCATTGCTCGGGCGATATTGCGTGATACACGGGTCCTAGTGTTCGACGAACCGACGAATGGTCTGGATTCTGCTCTTGAAAGTCACTTCATGAACACAATGCGGGCATTTGCGCGAGATCGAACTCTGATTATGGTTACTCACAGAATGTCTTTGGTGTCCTTGGTAGATCGCGTTGTTGTTATGGACAAAGGCTCCATAAAAGCGGATGGCGATACCGATTCTGTGATGAAAAGGATCACAGCATGATTAGTTACTTGGGCAAAGGCTTACGCGCTTGCTTTAAAAGTGCAAGTGCTA
Source organism: uncultured Granulosicoccus sp. (assembly GCA_937991945.1). Lineage (GTDB taxonomy): Bacteria > Pseudomonadota > Gammaproteobacteria > Granulosicoccales > Granulosicoccaceae > Granulosicoccus. Next base: position 11,992 of record CALKLO010000134.1, on the reverse strand, counting down.
GCTCACAAGAGAATACTCACAGCATTTACACATCGGGTTTAAACGAATCGGCAATATGCGCACCAGTGAATTCCTTTAGAAGACATTTCGCACTTTTATCGGTGATATTGCTGATGCTATCTGCAATGGTTTGGGCGACGTTTTCTGAGATAGATCAACACGTTCGCGCTACGGGTAGAGTTGTTCCAGCAGGTAATGCTAGGACTGTTCAGCATTTGGAAGGTGGCATCGTAATGGAAATATTGGTTTCTGAAGGCGATAAGGTGAATGCGGGTGATCCGCTATTTCAAATTGCTAATACACGTGTGCGAACCACGTTACTCGAGGCAAAGTTACAACAATTGTCATTGATGATTCGTCGCGAAAGGTTATTGGCGGAAGTTAATGGTGATGTAGACGTTAACTTTTCCAACGAATTGAAAAAAGAAAGAGCAGATTTTGTTGCAGCAGAGAAAGAGCTATTTTCGCTACGACGTACAGAATACTTAGAGCGCTTAACTGGGCTGGAAACAAGAAAGCAGCAAAAGCAGCTTGAAATCGTGGCTCTCCAGTCCCGTGTCAAAAACATGGCCGGTGAGATAGATGTGTTATCGCGTCAAGCTCAAATAAAGCGAGGGTTGTTTGACTCAGGCATCGTCTCCGAAGCGGCTTTTCTTCAAGTGAAGGGGGAGCTGGTCAAGCTTCAGTCCAACCGCCAGAACGCCCAAATGCAAATACCCATTGTTGAAGCTGAAATGAATGAGGCCAGCAGTGAGGTTTTGGAAGCTCAAAGTCAGTACGCATCTAGCGCTAAGGAGGAGCTGAACGAAGTAGAGGTCAGCCTAAGCGGTATCAAGGAGCGGCTTTCTGCGCTATCTGATCAAGTTCAGAGATCAGAAATCGTGTCACCCATTGATGGTCGTGTGAACGAATTGTTTGTGAATACCGTTGGCGGTGTGTCACAACCAGGTGCTCCCTTGGCAGAAATTACTCCAGCACGCGAAGCGTTGGTAGTTGAAGGCAATATGTCTACAGAGGATCGCGGAAAAGTGTGGCCTGAACTGAAAACGATGACTCATATTAGCGCTTATGATCATGCACTTTTTGGAGGCTTGAAAGGCACGCTTTCGTACATTAGCCCGGACACGTTTACTAATGCTGATTCGCGTGAATTTTATAAAATACGAGTCGCTCTTGATGCCGATCGATTTGATGACGAGCGAGTTGTCCGCCCTGGCATGACCGCTGAAATAAATATCCTCACGGGAAGGATTTCCGTATTGGGTGCGCTACTGAAACCGTTAACACGATTACGTGCAACGGCTCTAAGAGAAGGTTGAAAACCGTGAAGCTTACACAATGAATAATCCAGTTACACAAGACGACAATGCCGGTAAAGTGGTGAAGCCCTCTTTGAAGGCAAGAGTTGTGGCTTGGTTGCATCTAGATGATGACCATCCATTACTACCGTTGTCATTTATAAAATATATTCCGATATCCATTCTTGCAAATTTAGCCGCTGTAGTTTTATTGGTAATTATTGGGTTTGGAACGCTGTACGGTGCCTTCCAAACCAACGTGCCTTTGAACGGCTTAATCATCACCATCATGTTCATTGGTATTGGGATGTCTATTGCCGCTAATTTGAAGTTGTGGTCGACAGGCTTGTTTCTTAGTCGTTTAGAAGCACTCTCTCTACAGTTCCGAATACGTGATAGAGAGATTGAAGCGATCCAAGAGGAGCTAAAGCGCAAAGCGCCTATCTTAGATTGTAAAAACTTCCAGAACTTACTCGATAACCTACAAAATACTGGGTCATTGAACGTCACTGATAATGACGCAAGGATGATCAAGTCAAAAGTAGGTGCACGAATGGGTCGTGGGCGTGGCAAGGTAACCTTTCTTGGTGGCTTGCTGGTTATGCTCGGGCTCCTTGGTACCTTCTTAGGGCTATTGGCAACCATCGATTCTGTAGGTTTGGCGATGGCGGGTATGGCCGATATAAGCGCCGATAGCGAAGGTGGCATGTCTGGATTTATATCTGATCTTGCAGCCCCTTTGCAAGGAATGGGACTGGCGTTTAGTTCATCGCTATTCGGTCTGTCTGGATCCTTGCTAGTCGGTACTATTCAATACTTCTCTTCAGGCGCTCAAGACACATTCATTGAGAATTTTAGCCGCTGGTTGGATGAGCAAATTCCAACTATGAACAAGGCTCAAAAAGCGGGAGGTCGAAAGCCTAATAGCGATCCGGTTGATGATGCTGAGCTCAAAGCATGGATCGTAGGATTCATCCAGACGTCTCAAAATGCTCAGCGAGAGCTAGCCGATGTCGTCGATGCTATTCTCGTCTCTGCAGATGCCTCATGGAAATCGATTGAGAATACTGAAAATGTGTTGCGCCAGCAGGGTGAACTGGTTGGATCTCTGACTACGCTCAGCACAGGTGTCAATTCTATGATTGAACATCAGAAAAGACTTGATGGCGTACTGACTAATGAATTTACGAGTTCGCTTATTGAAAATCAACGAGCTATTGGCGAGCACATGCAAGGTATCAATCAGAATTTTGGTACGTTTGCACAGTCAAATGCAACTATCGTTTCTAGTCTAGACGGATTATCAGAAACCTTGCGCGACGAGATACCTCGTCATGTCATACAAACCTCGGATCGACTAAACAAAGCACTTGCCCGCATGAACGATAAAGTCGCGCGTTTGTCGCGTCAAGATGTGGATCACGTTCAAGAGCTGGCGGATCAAATTCAGCGCCTTGAGAAGCTGGTACTCAGCACTGAGAAAAGAACTGCTCAACGAGACCAACAAACACAGAATGATCTTCAGAGCCAATTCCGTCGCGAATCCGACATGCTAAAGAAGACGATTGGTGAAAATATTAGTAGCTCCGTGAATAAGGATATTATTCCTTTCATTGCCAAGGAACAGCGTGAGCTAAAGAAAATTGCCAAATTGATTGATAAAGAATTTGGTCGACGAAAGGATGACAAACAAGATCCTGATAGAGATGTAGCATGAACCCCATAGCGTCTAGCGATATAGCAGATGTTGTTATGCATGGAGGTTGGCTATGAGCTCAGATACTGATGCGGATATGGCGGCGAATGCGTGGCCGGGTTTCGTTGATATTTTATCTGCTGTTGTCATTATGTTTGTTTTCTTTGTGCTTATCATCGCGGCAGTTTTGTATTTCTACACCATCACGTACAAAGCTAAAGTAGAAGGGCGCGTAACCTCAGAGATAAGTAAAGATTTTGTCGAAGCTGAGGTTGTCGAGTTAAAAGAGCTTAAGCGAGAGAATGAAGAATTACGCAATGAACTCAAGTCTAAAGAGACAAAAATTAGTCAAGGTGGCGGTGTTTCTGAACAGGTTGTTGAGAACGAAACCGTGGCTGCACAGTCGTTTGGACAACAAGCGTCAGAGCAAATAGTACTGACATCAGATGAGGATCGATCCATCGTGGTGTTTCATGATGCGGGTGCGATCACTGTCGATGAAGATAGTGAAACCAAGATCATGGAATATATCGATCAGATGTCTAAAAAACACGGTTCAGATAAGTTAGAGATAGTACTCACGTCTCCCAAGACAGCAAATGCTGCGACTCAAAGTCGAGAAAAACGATTAGCGGTTGCCCGAATGCTGAATGTTCGTAACTCGTTGCTAGAAACTAGTGTCGGGAGGGCAAACATTAATTTGACAGTCGTGGAGACTGAAGCGATTGAGGAGTCAGATAGTTGGACGCGCCTACAAATAAATATTCTGCCATGAACAAGATTACTAATCGTCTAGACCATAGGTTTGTGCGCAAGTACGTTGCGGTTGCTGTTACGTTGGTACTCGCATCATTAAGTGCGACAGGTGTATCAGCGGCTGAGCTAGCAACTGCTGGTAGCGCTGAACCACTACCAAAACTAGTGGACCCTGCAGGCATAATCGATCCCGAACTGCTCGAAATTCTTAACGCGATGAGTGAGACATCTGACGTATCGCTTGATGATTTTAGTGACGAAGATACAGCGGCAGGGGAGCCTGCATTAGGGGCTGCTATGACTGCTGCAGAGATGACAAAAGATGATGCTGTTGCTGGAGAGATACTAACCGGAGAAACGGCATCGCTTTTTGATCCTGTCAGCGTACCTGAAACGATTACCGATGCGCATCTGAACACGATTCAAGCTGATGTTGTTGAAGAGGTGATAGCTGACAACAAGAAAAAACTAGCTATTGATAAGAGCAACAAGGTTGAAAAAAACAAACCGAGCGAAGTCGTTACTGAGATCGAAGAGTTTTCAGAAAAGAACAACCCCATGCCTGATATCCCAACCATTGTGTTGGACGATGAAAGGTTAGAAAAACTTGCGTTTGGTGAGGTGCTAAGAATGACCTTATCTGATAACCCAGGCATTTCTATGGCCGAAGAGCGGGTAGAGCAAGCTGTTCAAAATGCGCGACAAGTAGGGGCGTATCGGTATCCCATCGTGGCACTAACGAGTAGTTTAGGCCCGGAGTATAACGATCCTGTCGCGAGTGAAGATTCTGGTGTTGCGACCACTCTGGGTAAAAATATTAAGGTTACGGCGACCAAATTATTGTTTGACGGCGGTTCTGCCAAAGCTAACCATGTGCGCAGTAATCGCTTGATCGGTGCCGCCGAGGCTGAGTCACAAATTGCGGTTGAAGAACTATTCGTAGAAGTGGTTACTCACTACGTAGATTACTGGAAATTCCAGCGTGAGCATGCTCAAGCCAGAATTTTTGTAGAAACCATGAATGATCTTGTAGATCATCTGAATAGCATGTTCGAAGCGGGGGCTACGAGCAAACTTGAAGTCGATTTTGCAAGAGCTCGTGTAGCGTCAGCTCGTGGGGCTCAAAGTGAAGCTACAGCTTCGTTGAACAATTCATTTAGTGAGTTAGAGTTTCTTGTTCCGGGTCTAACTCGATTTCTTGCCAGCTCACCGAGTACGTTTAGTGAGTTTAATTTGCTGGGATTGCAAGAGTATCTAGACAATGGTGCGCAAGCTAATAGCGCATTCTTGATTAATAAGATGAACTCAGATGCGTCAAGGTTGAAAATTGATGCTGCAAATGGGCTATTCAAACCGACGCTCAACGTTGAGTTAAGCGGTTCGTTTATCGATGATGAAGGACAACCATCGGACAATCGATACAAAGCTGCCGCCAAATTTCTGGTCAACTACACCTTTTATAGTGGTGGAGAGCGACGAGGTGGCTTAAGAAGGGCAGAGGCGCAATTGCGTGAGCTGGAAGCAGAAAGGCGACAGCTTGAGCGAGATGTGTTCAGAGACATAGATCAGTCGTACAACAGCATCACGGCCTCGCGGCTTGCCTTAGATGCTGTCAATGATGAGATTGCAGCTCATGAAGAGCTTCAGAGATTAAACAAACAAAATCTTGCGCTAGGTACTGTAAACATCATTGAGCTAATTGATGTTGAGGAGCGTTTGTTTAACGCCAATGCAAGAAAGAACGAAGTAGTAGCCACGATGTACCAAGAGTACTTTTCACTCTTAATTGCGGCGGGCCACACGCAAGAAGTACTCAGTAGATTCGAGTTGGAGCTTGTAAGTAGCGAGTAGCGCTACTAGGCGGCTAAAGGTATCGGAAGTGTGCACCTTAGGGTTGATTTTAGTGCGTTTGTAAAGCGATTAGGGCCATTTAAATCGTTCACCCCTGGCAAAGCTGTTTCGGCTAATTAGTAAGCTGAGAGCGCTGCAAAACCCAAGCGGTTGTTATAGGGGGTAACCCAGAAAAACGAAAAGCGTAAACAGCTAGGCTTGTGCCTCTGTTAAAGCGATGTATTCGTGTCTTTAATGTGCCGAGACATTGAGATGCTAGGCAATAAAAAAGGTAGGAACTTAAGCAACCGTCTGAGTCCTTGCAAACGGTTGCCTGAAGATCAGGGTCTTGATCAACTGTCCAAGGCAATTACGCAACCTTGGAAGAAGACTTATATGCTTGCCATAGTTGGTTGATGCTGGTGTTCCGATCTTCTTGATCTTCATGTGAGCCGTTATTAGCTGCATCAGAATGTGTTTGTCCTGTGTTCCCGATTGGCTGTTGTACGCTCAAATGTGCAGAGTTTGCCTGTTCGGTGGCATTGCTTGCAGCTTCCTGTTGCATTGGCATTTCACGGGCCGGTTGTGATTGCATAGGTGTTTGTGCAATTTGGCCATTCATAGGTTGGTGCTGGTGAGCATGCATTGGAGCCATAGCTACCGGCATTTCGCTACGTAGTAAGAATTTTGGGACATAAGAACCAGGCTTCATTTCGATGAACACTGTTGTATCTGGGTTTTGCAGATAGTAAGTGTCCAGTGAGGAGCGAAGGCGCTTAGCGAGTACGCGTACTGAAGGGTCTGTCTGTGGGTCAAAGCTTGCTGGCTTGCCCAGGGCTTCAATACCAACAGTGAACGCTTTAATACGGCGTGTGTTGCCAATAAGTGTCTGCTCAACAACGTATCGCAAGAACGCTGACATCTGAGGAGATGCTAGGAACTTGTCTGTTGTCAGGATGCCGTCAAGGGCGCTTGTTATATCGGCAGTAGCGATTGTAGTGTCTTGGGACACTGGTACAGAGTTAATCATAAGGTTGCTCTCATTCGTTGCCCGCCGTTGTATGGCAGGAGTGAACTAACTGGAGCAAGATCAGGACGCACTTGAGGGCGTATGTAACGTTTGAGGTTACATCTGAAGCTGAAATTTGCGTGAAACCCCGTTAAATGGGGCTTGTGAGCGGTGTCTAGATAACAGTTATATCTTAGGTTCCCTGCTTTCGCATTCTGGAGCTTGACGTAAATACGTGAAAAGACCGGCGGTTTTGATCGGGGTGACGTATTGCTGGCGCAGAGAAAGTGTCATGAGCCTCCCTAGACTAAAGGCGCAATAGGCTTAGAGCGCTACGAGTAACCAGGGCTAACCTGCACTTATCGCTAAAGTCTTCAATGTTCTGTCCACGTAGCCGCAAATTAGGGTGACGAAAGTTTTAGATTTACTGACAGAGACAATATTTAGATGCTGATACTCACAAGACGGGTCGACGAGCGAATTTTTATCGGCGACGATATTACGTTATGTGTTCTTGATATCGAGGGCAATCGTGTGCGCCTTGGTTTGGAAGCCCCAAAAGATGTGGCTATTTTGAGAGAGGAAGTGCATCACCGTTATGCAGGTGACGCATCGAACGACTCACATCATCCGAATTCAGACAAAGGAAGGCGTTCTGTTAAAGCTTAAGACGGCTTCAGATGTGGGGAAACTAGTCGATCTTATAAATAAGGCGGCTTTTTCCTATTTAAGGCTGAGCAGTGCACATGGCATTTAATTCATCGTCAAGCTCGATTAGAGCTGACCGATTTCTATCTGATGAGCAGCCGGGAGAGGATTTCCTAGCAGCTGTAGATCTCAGGGTACGCAATAACACGCTAACCCGAGATAGCGAGATACACAAAGGAACATTGAAATGATTGACCAGCAGGAACTAGAAACACTAATCAATGCTCGTCTTGAGGCTGGAGACGTCGAGTTACCGGTTTTTGATGACATTGCGCTTCGTATTCACCGCGAAGTTCGAGAGAACAAGCTTGATGCTGATCTCATTTGCGGAATATTAGAAGAAGATCTAGCCCTCGTAGCGGAAATGCTGCGAATGGCTAACTCATCCTTTTTCGCAGGAATGTCTCCAGTTGGGAGTTTGAAAGAAGCGGCCGTGAGGTTAGGCGTCCGACAAATTGCTTCTATTGTGTTTTCGGTGAGTCAAAAACGCTTATACAGCGCTTCTAATGGCTTGTTTAAATCTCGACTAACGCAGTTGTGGAAACATACCTCGGCTGTGTCGCTAGGGGCGAGATGGCTAGCGGCTAATAGTGGCTACCGCAGTTTGGCTGATGAGGCCTTTGTATCTGGCTTGCTGCACGATATTGGCAAACTATCGCTGTTATGCATACTCGAGGATCTCATAGAGAAAGAGAGCCTTGAGTTAACTGACGAGGTGGTCGATGCCACATTGCTGAGCATGTATTGTCAGCATGGTGAGCAGCTTCTAGACAGCTGGAATTTGCCGGAGGAGTACAAAACGATTGTTCGAGAGCAAAATTCTGAAGACTTTGATCCGAGCAACTCCGTCTTGGCAATAGTTCGTTTGGTCGATAAAGCCTGTGTGGTTGCAGGTCTGTCTGACATGGATTATGCCGAAGATTTCGATGTGCCAGCTATGAAAGAAGTGCAGATGCTATCTCTAACTGATGAAGACCTCAGTGAGCTCAATCTAATCTTAGAGGATGCAAAGGGTGGGGAGTCTAAGAAAGCCGCCTAGTACCCCGTCGCTAAAGACCGGTTAGTGCTCGGTCGATAGTTTATCGACCAAAAGCCCTTCACTTAGGTGAGGGGCTTTTTCATTTGTACTCCGGCATTTTCATAAAAAAGTTCTACAATCTCTGGAAAGCAGAAAATATCGAAAAAGATGTATCTGTTTGGAATAGGTCGAAAAATGTCGTGTAAGTCTTTGTTTATATCGGGTTATTCGATAATTCAAAGGCGGTCTGGTCGCGAAAGATCAGAATTAAAGCCAAATAGTCGCGCATAACCTGCCCGACATGGTTGACACAGATCATACCCGCCCTTACAATTCCGGAGCTCGATAGCGGGTCGTTCACTAGCGATCTGACTTTCGTTATGAATTCCTGATCTTTTTCCAACCAAGGTCTCAAGACTAAGGTTACCGACACATGGCGCTCAGGCCATGCCGGATTAAACGACAGCACTGTATGGCGACGATCAATCAACTCGTCCGCAAGCCGCGAAAGCGCAAGGCGGAGAAATCTAACGTACCTGCATTGCAGGCTTGCCCGCAAAAGCGTGGCGTCTGTACCAGGGTGTACACCACAACGCCTAAGAAGCCGAATTCGGCTATGCGTAAAGTGGCTCGTGTACGACTTACCAACGGTTACGAGGTTACCTCGTACATCGGTGGGGAAGGCCACAATCTTCAGGAGCACTCGGTCGTTTTGATCCGTGGTGGTCGTGTAAAAGATTTGCCAGGTGTTCGCTACCACACGGTACGCGGCAGTCTGGATACCCAGGGTGTCGACTCACGTCGTCAGGGTCGTTCAAAATACGGCGCCAAGCGCCCGAAAGGTTAAGACAGCATGTCAAGAAGAGTACAAGCACCCAAGCGCGATATCCTGCCTGACCCTAAGTACGGCAGTGTTCGGTTGGCGAAGTTTATCAACATCATGATGCTTGATGGCAAGAAGGCTGTTGCAGAGCGAGTTATATATGGCGCTCTGGAAATCATCAAAGAGAAGGGTTCTACAGAACCTGTCGAAGTTCTGGAGCTTGCTCTAGAAAACGTCAGTCCTGCGGTCGAGGTTAAATCTCGCCGTGTGGGTGGCGCTACGTATCAGGTGCCTGTAGAGGTTCGCCCTGTACGCAGAAGCGCTCTTGCTATGCGTTGGATCATTGATGCTGCTCGTAAGCGTGGCGAAAAGTCTATGACCCTTAAGCTGGCAGGCGAGCTCAGTGATGCTGCTGAAAAGCGCGGAACTGCAGTCAAGAAGCGTGATGACGTACATCGCATGGCTGAAGCGAACAAGGCGTTCTCTCACTACCGCTGGTAGGTGGTTCGGGCGTGAAGCAGGCTTAGTCTAGGACTCTCTAGTGGCACGCATCACGCCCATAACTCTGTACCGTAATGTCGGCATCATGGCTCACATCGATGCCGGTAAGACGACTACGACAGAGCGCATTCTGTTCTACACAGGTGTCTCTCACAAAATTGGTGAGGTACACCACGGCTCGGCCACCATGGATTGGATGGCGCAAGAGCAGGAACGCGGTATTACCATTACGTCTGCAGCGACCACATGCTTCTGGAAGGGCATGGATGGCAGTCGCGAGCAGCATCGTATCAATATCATCGATACCCCAGGACACGTTGACTTCACCATTGAAGTAGAGCGTTCTTTGCGCGTGCTTGATGGTGCCGTTGCCGTTTTTGATTCCGTTGGCGGCGTCGAGCCCCAGTCGGAGACTGTTTGGCGGCAGGCGAACAAATACGATGTACCCCGCGTGGCATTTGTTAACAAAATGGATCGCATTGGGTCAGATTTTAAGCGTGTGGTTGCGCAAATCAGAGAAAGATTGGGTGCCAATCCGATTCCTATTCAAATTCCCATCGGTTCAGAAGAGAGTTTCACCGGTGTTGTCGACCTCATCAGCATGAAGTCAGTAGTTTGGAGCGAAAAAGACCAAGGTGTTTCGTTTGTTGTGGGAGAAATACCTGCTGATTTAATGGATGAGGCAACCGAGGCGCGCGAAGTATTGGTAGAAGCTGCCGCCGAAGGCGATGACGAGCTCATGGACCAATACTTGGAAAGCGGTGAGTTGTCAGAAGCGGATATCCGCCGAGGCCTGCGCATCCGTACGTTAGCGAATCAAGCAGTGCCGGTTCTGTGTGGATCAGCTTTTAAGAACAAAGGCGTTCAGTCACTATTAGACGCCATCGTAGATTACATGCCAGCGCCAGACGATGTGGCAGCAGTAGAGGGAGTTTTAGCCGACGAATCTATCGGCAACAGACCCGCTAACGATGAATCGCCATTTTCTGCCTTGGTATTTAAAATTGCCAACGACAGTTACGTGGGCTCGTTAGCTTTTCTGCGAGTCTATTCGGGTGTCGTAAAAACCGGCGATATGGTTTTCAATCCTCTGCGTGGTAAGCGCGAGCGTATTGGTCGGTTGTTGCAAATGCATGCCAACAACCGAGAAGAAATTAAGGAAGTTCGAGCTGGCGATATTGCGGCAGCGGTCGGATTAAAAGAGGTCGGTACTGGCGATACACTCTGCGAACAAAAGCAGGCTATCGCTCTAGAGAGAATGGAGTTTCCAGAACCTGTTATTGCGGTAGCTGTTGAGCCCAAAACTCTAGCCGATCAAGAAAAAATGGCTTCGGCGCTAGGTCGCTTGGCTAAAGAGGATCCTTCTTTTAGGGTTCGCACGGACGATGACTCAGGCCAGACAATCATCAGTGGTATGGGTGAGTTGCACCTAGATATCATCGTTGATCGGATGAAGCGAGAATTCAACGTAGCGGCTAACGTGGGTAAACCGCAGGTCTCTTACCGCGAAACGATTCGCCAAACGGTCGAAGTGGAAGGCAAATTTATTCGCCAAACCGGCGGAACTGGCCAGTACGGTCACGTTTGGTTGCGTATGGAGCCTCTAGAAAGGGGAGCAGGTTTTGAGTTCGTCAGCGAAATCGTAGCGGGCACAATTCCTAAGGAATACATACCTGCTGTTGAGAAAGGTATCCAAGATGCACTAGGAAATGGTGTTCTTGGGGGCTATCCAATGGTAGATTTGAGAGTTACGTTGTATGACGGTTCATATCATGATGTGGATTCGAACGAAATTGCGTTTAAGATAGCGGGTTCCATGGGCTTTCGAAACGGCGCAGTTGAGGCGAAGCCCACATTGTTAGAACCTGTAATGAAAGTAGAAGTAGTCACCCCTGAGGAATACATGGGTGAAGTCATGGGCGATTTAAACCGTCGCCGTGGCGTGGTCGTGGGTATGGACGAGCAACCGGGCGGTAAAGTAGTCCGGGCGACGGTACCTTTAGCCACAATGTTCGGTTATTCCACCGCATTACGTTCTGCCACACAAGGCAGAGCGGTATATTCAATGGAATTTGTTAGTTATGAAGTGCCACCTCAGGCGGTGGTTGATGCAGTACTGCATCGTTAAGCCCAAATACTGTATCATCCGCAGCCCAGTGTGTACCAAAAAGGTCGCAAGGGCGATTAATCGATAACGAGGCCAGAACTGAAGTGTCTAAGGAAAAATTCGAACGAAATAAACCCCATGTCAACGTAGGCACAATAGGCCACGTGGATCATGGAAAAACAACGCTAACAGCGGCGCTCACAATCTGCCAAGCAGAGAAGATGGGTGGAGAAGCTAAAGCGTACG
>CALKLO010000133.1 GCA_937991945.1 uncultured Granulosicoccus sp. | reverse complement strand
ACCGTCTCAGGTTCAGAACGGTAACCGGCTTCATGAATCGACACTATCGCGCAATACTCATCTTTTTCAGAGGTGTCACCACTGATACCGACAGCGCCGATGGTTATGCCATCGTCATCTTCGATGAGTACACCACCTGGTACAGGCACCAACTGACCGTTAGATGCCGCAATAAGTGCGGTTTGAAATTGGGGTCTCGCTGACATTCGATCGCGAATCAAGCGGCTGGACATACCCATCCCTAACGACCCCCATGCCTTGCCAAAAGCCACATCAAAACGCAATATGCCGGAACCATCCTGACTTTTCATCGCCACGAGTCGACCACCACTATCCAATACAACGACCGTCAGTGGCAGCAAACTCTCTCGCTCAGCAATAGCTAAGGTACTCTGAATAATTGCTTCCGCCTTTGCCAGGCTTAGCGTTACAGCGAGTTTCATTGTCTCGTGTCCATGTTAGTTTTTCATTAGATTGGGAAGCCAAGTGACTATTTCCGGAAACGCCAGCAGCAAACCGATCGTGATGACATCTGCAACAAAGAAAAGCAAGATGCCACGGAACACTTCAGACAACGATATGTCAGGCCTTACACCATTCACGACAAAACAATTAAGCCCAATAGGCGGCGTGATCAAACAAACCTCGGCCATTTTCACCACAATAATTCCGAACCAAATGGAATCAAAACCCAGAGCTATAACGGCTGGATATACAACCGGCAACGTTAGTAACAACATGCCTATGGCATCCATGAACATCCCTAACACGGAATAAGCCAATAGGATGCAAATCATAATGACCATTGGGGATGCATCTAAGCCCACTATCCAGCTAGTGAAGGCTTCAGGTAAACCAGAAAACCCCAAAAAGCGCACAAAAATCAATACACCCCAAATCAATGAAAATATCATCACGGTAAGCTTCGCCGACTCCATTAACGAGTCACGAATAATGCTGAGTTTAGTGCCACGTAGTAATGCCAAAATGAACACCACCATTGCACCCAAAGCACCCGCTTCGGTTGGGGTTGCCCAACCGTTGTAGATTGCCGACATGATGATGAACACCACCAGGAATATCGGTGAAATACCCGGTAGTGATTTAAAGCGTTGAGGCCAGGTATAGCCTTTAATCGGGGGCGCGTCTTCAGGTCTAATCAGAGCCCAAACAACAATGATTGCCCCATAGATTAAGGCTGATACTAAACCAGGTATGAAGCCTGCCAATAACAATTGTCCGACTGATTCTTCAACAATAATGGCGTATATGACCAATATGGCAGACGGCGGTATCAGAGAAGCCAATGTGCCGCCTGCAGCAACAACTCCAGCACTGAGCTTTTTGTCGTAGCCGTACTTGAGCATCTCAGGAATCGCGACGCGTGAGAACACTGCAGCCGTTGCTGTGGATGCGCCTGACACGGCTGCAAAACCTGCGGTAGCAAACACAGTTGCGACCGCTAGGCCACCGGGTAGCCAACCTAACCACTTGCGCGCAGCATCAAACAATTGTTGTGTCATTCCTGCATGGAACGCAAGAAAACCAATGAATATAAACATGGGCAGTACGCTTAATGCGTATACCGACGACTTAGAATGAGGGATGGTGCCAACAATACCTGCGGCGGGTCCCCAGCCCAGTAACTCAACCAAGCCCAACAAACCAACAACCGATGCTGCAAAAACGACTCTTACACCCGTGATCACTAAAAATAGCATCAGACACAGTCCGATGATTCCAACTAGAAACGGATTATCGAAACCAATACCCAGAATCATGCTGAGGGGTTTCCGGTGTCACCGAACGTTTCATGAATTTCATCTTGCGCAACGCTCGCGGCATCCTGAACAAGTGCGACACCTTTTGGCGTAAGCGTAGGGTCTAGGAACAATCGTACTGAGCCCACCAGTTGAATAAACAACCGTAAAAACCATAATGAAAACGCGATAGGTACTAACAATTTAGACGGCCACACAGGGAACTCGGCATCCATGGTTGTGTCTCCCAATCCATAAGAGCGAAGAAAGTGCCCCCAGCTGTACCAGATCAGCACACCAATAACACTTAAGGCGACAGTTGAACCAAACACTTCCACGCCCCACAACCAACGACCGCGCAATAGCCCTAGTAATATTTCCATGCGAATGTGCGCGCCTAAGCGCTGACAATATGCCGCGCCCAGAAAAGCCATTCCGGCCATTGAGAGTTCCACCATATCGATGTAACCGGCAATGGGAGAATTGAAAACAGAGCGCAGAATGATTTGCGCCGTGCCTAGCAACATTAATGAAAATATGGCCAGGGCTGCAGCAAAGTTAGAAAAGTCTTCAATCGGTTTAACCAATCGTTCGAGCTTTCCAACCGGACTGCCAGCCCAGCCATCATTGATACTCAACTACTTGGCTTCCTCAGCGTATTCCCACACGGCATCAAACAAACCTTGAGAATCAAACTTGTCTTTATTCGCAGCAATCCATTCATCCCAAACAGGTTTGCCTGCAATATCTCTGAATCTTTCCAACTCTTCGTCGGTATAGACAATCTTTGTCATCGACTTTTCAAAGGCTGGCAAGTTAATGGCGTCTTGCTCCGCATAAGCAGCCTGCTCCATGTCCATAACCATGTCGCGATTGTCCATTAGTAATTCTTGATATTGCGGTGGCAACGCCTCGTATGCCGTCTTGTTAAAGACCCAACCGCATTCGGATGTACCGGGTGCAAGATTACTGGTGTACCAGTCAGCCTCATCAGCAATTTTGAACGACACATGAGCATACGTGTATGGGAATGCCGCCGCATCTAATGCACCCCGTTGAAACGCCGTTGAGCTTTCACCTGCAGGTAGAGTTTGCTTTACGGCTCCTAACTTCTCCATAGCCGAGCCTAGTCCACCACCGGCTCGGACACGCAGTCCCTTCCATTCTTCTAGCGTTAATGGTGGTGCGCCTTTGCCAAGAATTTCATACTGAGGAAGCAAGCCTGATACATAGGGCATAGCATTCCAACGTTCCATATCAGCCACAATAGCTGGATGTTCCATTAGCTTGGTACGCACATACTTATCAACGGCAGGATCACCTAGTGGTAAGAAAGGTAGTGAGAACACCATCCACGCAGGATTCTTTCCCGGGTGGTAGAAATTACAAATTGCCGCGCCTTCAAACGCATTAAGCTTTAACCCGTCTAGGTTCTCTCGGTTGCTAGAAAGTTGCGCACCGTAGAAAATTTTTATTTTAAATTTCCCATCAGTTGCCTCTGCAGCTTTCACTGCCAGTTCTTCCATTCCCACTGAAAGCGCACGAGGGTTGCCCCACATGGATATTTTCCAGAATACATCTGGACCGTCAACCTCGGCAGCAACAGCTGCTGGAATGGTGGCAATAGCACCACCTAAGATACAAGCGGCACTAATAACACTTAACGAAATTCTTCTTGAAGCCTTGTGCATTGCGTCCTCCTGGGACCCTCTGAATGCAAACCGGCAATTCGATTCGCTTGATACGGTGTGTGTGATTTTTAATTAGCGTTTTTCTGTTGCAAACATTACAACACCTCACTATGTATATGAAATACTGATTTAACACGCTAACATATCAATCTGATATGGAAATTGACCCAAAACATCTGGCAACTTTGCACGTGATCCGCGAACGCGGAGGCTTAACCGCGGCGGCCAACATATTAGGAACGTCGCAGCCAGCTCTATCCCGTTTAGTGTCTGATTTGGAAATAAGACTAGGTGCGCCTTTATTTGATCGCACTGCCAGACCCTGGAGAATGACAACCCTGGGCGAGTCGCTCGCCTCACAAGGCAGCGCTGTTCGAGTAGCGCTCCATCGGGCCAGTGATGCAGTTGATCAATTCAAAGGCGGCACTGAAGGATTGATCAAGCTTGGAGGCACGCCCTATTTAAGCGAGGCCGTACTACCACCGCTGATAGCTAGTTTTCAACTAACAAGGCCTGATGTGCGCATCGACCAATCGCATGCATACACAGCGCAGTTATTGCGCAGGCTACGACGACGCGAAATTGATTTAGTGGTTGCCCCTGTTGATACCATGGATATCACCCAAGGCTTGCACAGTCGCCGCCTACTGGCTGCCAAAAACATCGTGACGTGCCGTCAGCAACATCCGTTAACCAAATTAAAAAAAGTACGTAAGCATGACCTGCTTGACTACCGATGGATAGCTCCACCCGCAGACAGCCCATTGGCTGCTGACATGCGCAACGTTATTAACCGCATTAGTGACAGGGAGGTTAGGACTGCGTTTTCAGGTGGCTCACTCTCAAGTGTTGTACAGGTGCTCGAGCAATCCGATTTCTTAGCCGTGTTACCACAGTATGTTCTGAAAAAAATTATTGGACGCTATGGTGTTACGTCGCTGAACATCAAACTACTAACACCCACACGCTCGGTTGCAATAATCACCAATGAGGACGATGTCCGATCGAA
>CALKLO010000132.1 GCA_937991945.1 uncultured Granulosicoccus sp. | reverse complement strand
GTTATACCCATGCTGGCTTTAATTCCGTTGCTGGCCATTCCAGAGCTGATGGACAGCACAGCATCAGTGGCATCAGCTACCGATGCTGCAGGTGCCACGACAGAGCATCACGATAGTGGAATGAGCTTAGTGCATGGTTTGGCAGCGTGGCAGCGCACCTTGGTGACAGTGTCTGCTGTGGGTTTTGTTGTGTTGTGCGGTAATTATTTAACGGGGCCGGTATTCAGATTCATATCGCAAGCAAAACTGCGAGAACTGTTCACAGCCACTGCATTAATGATGGTGGTGGGCATAGCCCTGTTAATGACACTAGTCGGTTTGTCTCCAGCGCTGGGTACGTTCTTAGCAGGTGTGGTGTTAGCTAACAGTGATTACCGACACGAGCTGGAGTCAGACATTGGTCCGTTCAAAGGCTTGTTGCTGGGTTTGTTTTTCATGACGGTTGGGGCCAGCATCAACTTTGGTTTGCTGGGCGACAACCTGGTCAATATCGTTGCGCTTACCGTGGGCCTAATAGCCTTGAAAGCGTCAGTTATTCTCGTGCTCAGTTATGTGTTTAAAGTGGATGGGGCCGATCGTTGGTTGTTCTCATTAGGCCTTGCTCAAGCGGGTGAGTTCGGTTTTGTATTGTTGTCATTTACCGTTGCCAATTCGGTTATCCCTGAGCCGTTGGCCGACCAACTACTGCTTGTGGTGGCGCTGTCCATGATCTTAACGCCAGCACTGTTCATTTTTTATGATCGCGTTATTGCACCTAAGTTCTCTAACGAACAATTTCGTGAAAACGATGAAATATCAGAACGCAACCATGTGATAGTGGCAGGGCATGGTCGGGTAGGTGGGTTGGTCAACCGTATGCTTAAAGCGGCGGGTTACCCAGCAACAGTTATCGATTTTAGTTCTAAGCAGTTGGACATGATCAGTAAGTTTGGTATGCATGCCTATTTTGGTGATGCCACACGGCCCGATATTTTGCACTCAGCAGGCATTGATGAAGCCAAAGTATTAGTGGTGGCTATCGATGGCCGAGAGCAAATCACTGAAATGGTAAAGCACGTCATGCACACTCATCCGCATGTGCATGTTGTCGCAAGAGGTGTTGACAGAGAACACGTCTATGAACTGTGGGAAGTCGGCTGTCGTGACATCATTCGAGAAACGTATGACAGCTCTCTGCGTATGGGGCGAGCAACCTATGAAGCCTTAGGTGTTGCCGAACAACCTGCAAGAAAAATGGCTGATGCGTTCGAAGCTATAGACAGGCGTTCTATAGAAATTCTCGCTGAGCACCGAGACTCAGCAATTCCGGCGGCTGAAAATAAGCTCTACCAAGCCAAGGTGCGTGAGCTGGGTGTGGTGGTTCATAAAGAGCTATCTATTGAAATGGATGCCATTCGACGCGAAATGATCGATGACGGTTCTAACGATAACGGTTAGATGAGTTAACGTGCTTTTCGGTTTGTGGCGGGTTTAGTGGTCGCATATAACCCTTAGAGCCTGATCGAAAGAGGTATATCTGGCCGTATTAAGTGCCCTATGACAAACCGTAATTATTTAGAAATGCAGTTGGTGTATATCGTGCAATCTTAATCTTTGTGTTATATCAACATAGCACGCTTTAAAAGAGGTTATTAATGCTTGCTAACATCGAATACTGGCAGTCCGTTTACTCGAGCTCAAAGGTTCCGACGTTTCCCTCACAGTTTTCTGTGTTTGTTCAATCTTGGTTGAGCAGCAATGATGCAAGCATCATAGAAGTCGGTTGTGGTAATGGTCGCGATTCGCGCTTTTTCCATCAAATGGGCCACACCGTTACGGTGTCAGACCAAGTGATCTGCGACGACCTACAACGCTTTGCCATGGCGCGACATAATTTCGCAGCCGTAGAAACCTCCATTGTCGATGCAGTTGATTCACTGCGCCATGCGGTTGATTTCTCTAAGCCCGTCATTCTCTATTCCCGATTTTTTCAGCACGCTATTTCTGAGAGCGATCAACTATCGATGTTGAACGCGCTGTCTAAAGTGCTGCATAAAGACTCCCTAATGTTTTTCGAATTCCGCTTAGACGGTGACGCAGATGCGCCCAAAGAATTCGGTACAACACATTTTCGTCGCTTTCAAAGTGCAGAAGAGTTTAAGAACACACTGGCTGAAACAGGCTTTGAGTGTGTTTATTCTTGCGAAGGTACAGGTTACGCACGTTATAAAAGTGAAGACCCGCATGTGGGTCGATTTGTAGCAACACCCAATGCAAAAGGGCATTTACGCCTTGTGCCAACCGTTGCACCGGTAGCGACAGCGCACGTTGATGAGAAACATTGGATACACGGTACGTGCACGACACAAACAGAAGGTTTAGTTGCCGTAAAAGTTGATGATATAACCATGACGCATGTACCGCTCATTGCAAATGCAGACGGTACATCGAGTAAGTTTATTTTTCGGCCCGCACATTGTCTAGTCAGTTCATTACCGGTTAACTATGCGGTAAGCCTTGTTTTACCGTGTGGTACAACCTTGAACGTAGAAGGGGATGCACCACTGGGTACTGGCGACGGCACATTAAGCACCAAGCTTGATGACGGCTACATTGTCAGTGCGAAAGCGGGTTATTTGTTTAGACCCCCTGCAGGTGAAGCCGGTTGGAAAGAACAAATTTTCCAAGCGTATCAATTAGCGCGTGAAGCTGTTGCAGACATTGATGATACCTCTGACTTGTTTGTTGCCTATGGCGCTTTGTTAGGTCAAGTGCGCACAGGTGATTTTATTGCCTACGATGATGACTTTGATGCAGGCATTTTAGTAGACGCCGATAGCCCAGCAGAAGCCGCTCAGCATTACTACCGCATTGTGGGTGTGCTGCGTGAGCGTGGCTATGTGGTCGAAACCTCGTCAAGCCATTTGGGTAATTTCTATTTGTACATCGCCGACTACCCACCAATAGATATCTTCCTATTTTACTTTCGCGACAGCACCAAAGAATTATGTTCGTACAACCTGGCTCACCAGTGTTCGAAAGAGGTGATGTTGCCACTCAAAAGCGCATTGCTCGCAGGCGAAAGCATGTTGGTGCCTAATCAGCCCGATGCCTTGGTTGCGGCAATCTATGGTGAAAACTGGGAAACACCCGACCCACATTTCCAGTGGAATATGACGCCACGCCATGATCGTCTCAAGCATGCCTATCAAGCGGCGTCGCGAGCTGTCGAAAACGGCGAGCCTATTCCTGAATTTATCGACCCGTGGTTGCCAAAGAAAGTGGCAGCCCCCGCTGTGGAGTTGGTCGCTGTTGCAGCCAGCACCGAATCTGAAAATCTCCCCGCACAGCGCTCATTGGAAGGTCTCGACCTGCCAACTGAAACAACGCGCTTAACCACGCCGTAGCCCTTAGCTTTGGTGAATAACCCGGCCCCGTTTAACGACGGTGGTCGGGTTTTTTTTGGTTCTGAGGGTACGAATTGCTCGAAATTGACCCTTTGCAGGAATAAACCGGCAAATGATTTGGTTTGTTGGTGGCTACCCGGACTGACAATCTGGCAAAATTGAGGCTAAGCAAAAGAGTTTAGTGAGCCTCAATGTCTAAGAAGTCTAAATCTGTCGTTTT
>CALKLO010000131.1 GCA_937991945.1 uncultured Granulosicoccus sp. | reverse complement strand
GCAGCTTCTAAGCTGCTTTAAGACAAGAAGGGATGCCAGTGCCGATCAAGGTACTGGCTCCTTAACAAATTCCAGACACAAAAAAGCCGCACTTAAGCGGCTAGTTTTTGGTCAAACTCACTTGAACTAAGTGTTGGTAGCGGGGGTAGGATTCGAACCTACGACCTTCGGGTTATGAGCCCGACGAGCTGCCAGACTGCTCCACCCCGCACCTGTGCTGACAAGCGAAAGTATAAGCTGCATACGTTTCATATACAACAGTCAGTCGACAAATAAGTGGATATATATTTTGAATAAGACTGTTGATGATTCAGCAACTTACCTAAACCAGTGCCAGCATTTACTGCTAACGGTAAAGGGGCTTCTCGATGAGCCATTCAACACCCTTTCATTCCTTAGAATTTGAAGTGATTCGACAAGCTGCTATCGAACCTCTCGCAAGCCCAGAGTCGCTCGCTTGCGCGCTATAAATTTGACTCTATTGCGCCTCATACATTTACGGTGCAAGCTTGGTTGCCTATTAGTTGTGAACATTTAACTGGCTTTGACGTCTCTTTTTATTCATACTGAATTAAGCTTTACAACATTATATGAGACACAATTCACACTCTTTGCTTTTGAAATGATAACCACTTCTCCAAACGTAATGATGGTTCAAAAGGCACCCTGCATTCCTATAACTCGGTCCTACAATTAAATTTAAATCTCAGAAGGCGTTGGGAATTATCCCAAATATACCGCATGCAACTACACGTATTTGACGGATCTGTACTACCAAAGAGACTGCTTAGTTGCGGTAACAATACCCTTCGAATTCAGAATGACGGTGGTAACCTTCACACATCATTTCAATTCGGAATGCTGAAATGAAATTATTTCTAACTTCAGCCTATCAAGAACATTCGCGGCTCGATCGCCTGCTCCAGCTGCAAAAGCAAGATGTCCATCAGCAGCACGAACTCGCCAACAATCCGGCCGAGGCAGACGCTATCGTGTTCGTTGAGAACACACAGTTTGAAGACATCCTGTTTGAACAGCTATTAAGCCACCCTCTATATCGTGACTACCCTGAAAAGGTATACATGTATAACGAGATGGATCAATCGTGGCCCCTCTTGCCAGGGCTGTATTGCAGCTTGTCTGCAAAGCTTGCAGCTTACTCTGACCATGTCGCTTTTCCTTACATCAACACGTGCAACGAAAACATTCAAAATATTCACAACTTAGACATTGAGCGGCAATGGCTCTACTCTTTTGTTGGTTCATGCAGCCACAGTGTCAGAAAGCCCATTCTGCAGCTTGACGATGATGCCGCTCGGATAGTCGACACCTCAGAATTCTGTGTTTGGAATCCTACGCAGACATCAAAATACGGGTATCAAAAGATTTTTTCAGAAGCGATGGCCAGCAGTAAATTTGTTTTGTGTCCGCGTGGCATTGGACCCGCCTCCTTACGCCTCTATGAAGCGATAGAGGCTGGGCGCGCGCCAGTCATCATCTCTGACTCCTGGCTGGCACCAGCTCAAATTGATTGGAGCTTTGCCGTTCGGATACCTGAGTGGGAAATTCCTAATATTCCAAGAAAATTGCGCGAACTGGAAAACGAATGGGAAGATCGTGGCCGTGCTGCCAGATCTGCATGGGAATCTGCCTATGCTCCCGATCAAATGTTCAACACGTTTGCATCAACGCTAGAGCGAACAACACGCTCTGCCAATTTGCCCATACAGTCAGTAAGAATATCCACGCATAAGTGGAGAGTGTATTTGGAGCAGCAGGTTCGCAACTGGGTTAAACCGCCCGCTGGCGTGTCTCGCCCTACTCCAGCCGGCGTATTGAAAAGCCTAGCCGTTGGCTCCGGACTGAGCCGACTCTTCTCCAAGAAGGTTTAATTCGGTAAAGCCGCTAGCTAAGCGCTAGCGAGGTTGTAAAAGCCGCCTTATGCAAAAGCGGCTATACAAGCACTCATAATAAAACCAGGGGCAATTCCTAAAACCAGCACCGCAACACCGTTGACCGCTAAGGCTGCTGATACATCGCCTGCAGGCTTAACTTCGGTTTCATCGGTTGCATCGTCAAAGAACATCAACTTAATAATGCGCAAGTAGTAGAACGCACCGATGACTGACATGATGACAGCCAGAATGGCGAGCCACGTAAACCCAGCTCCGACAGCTGCTTGCAGTACCGATAGCTTGGCGTAGAAGCCAACTGCTGGCGGAACACCGGCTAGCGATATCATTGCAATCATCATAACGGTAGCTAATAGTGCGTTTCGCTTACCTAACCCTGCAAGGTCTTTGAGTTCGTCGGCTTCATGGCCTTCACGTGATACGGCTAGCAATACACCGAAAGCTGCCAATGTGGTAAACGCATAGGTAATCGCATAGAACATCGCGGCACTGTAGCCTTCGCTAGTGGCGCCAACTAAGCCCATGAGTAAAAATCCCACATGTGAAATTGTGCTGTAAGCCAGCATACGTTTTATATTGGTTTGAGCAATGGCAATTAGGTTGCCGACGACCATAGACAGTGCCGCCATGATGGCTAGCATTTGCTGCCAGTCAGCACTTAAGGTCTCCAACCCGCCAACCAACAAACGAATGAGCATGGCGAATGCTGCAATCTTGGGTGCGGTTGAAATGAACATGGTTACCGAGGTCGGTGCACCTTCGTAAACATCTGGCACCCACATGTGGAATGGGACAGCGCCTAGTTTGAAGGCAATGCCCACGATGAGGAACGTCAAACCAAAACGTGCGCCTATGGTTCGTTCTGCCGTCATCGCATCGCCATTACCCGCAAGGATGTCGGCAATAACATTTAAGTCGAGAGAACCGGTGGCTCCGTAGACCATAGACATTCCGTACAGCAACATACCTGACGCCAGTGCACCCAAGACGAAGTACTTCATCGCGGCTTCTGCAGCACGGCCGTTATCGCGGTGCAACGCGACCATGGCGTATTGAGATAAAGCGAGCAGCTCTAAGCCTAGGTAGACAGTGAGCATGTGTGTCGCCGACACCATGATCATCATGCCAGACACAGCAAATAAGCCTAATACGAAATACTCGTGACGTTGAATCTTGCGAGCACCCACGTAATCGCGTGAGTAGAGAAAAATACCCACAGCCACAACAAGGAGCCAAGATTTCAAACTGGCACTCAAAGCGTCAACGGTGTACGCACCGCTAAAACCTGTTTTTGTCTCTCCCCCTATTTGGGAGACAGCCATCATCAACGTAATAACAAGTGTTAGCTGCGACAGCCAATACACCGCGTTTGATTTGGGCTTAGTAAATAATCCGACGACCAACACCGCACAGGTGGCCGCCAGCAGAAAGATCTCGGGTGTCGCGATCTGCAGGTTGTCCATGAGGCGCTCAGTACTTAGAGGTTGAAATGTGTTGCACGAGATTCTCTATCGATGCGTGCATCACGCTACCGATAACGTTCGGCCAGACACCTATTAGCAATACAAATATTGCAAGGATAGCTAGCATCCAGAACTCGCGAGGGTTGATGTCAGTCAGAGCTGCCACCTTGTCATTGCCAATCGGTCCCATGATGACGCGCTTGACCATCCATAGCGTATACGCAGCACCCAAAATCAGTGTGCTAGCCGCTAAGAATGCAATCCAAAAATTGGCTTTGAAACTGGCCAATATGACCATGAACTCACCAACGAAACCAGAAGTACCCGGCAGGCCTGCGTTTGCCATGGCGAAGAACACCATAAATGCGGCAAAGATAGGCATGGTATTTATCACACCGCCGTAGTCTGCGATTTCGCGACTGTGTATTCGATCGTACATAACGCCAACACACAAGAACATGGCCGCAGATATAAAACCGTGGGACACCATCTGGATGATAGCGCCCTCTAAACCTAAGGCGACACCAGCATCATCGCCTTTCGCTATTAAGCGGAACGCAATGAAAATACCCAGCGTGACGAAGCCCATGTGAGATATCGAGGAATAAGCAATGAGCTTTTTCATATCTCGCTGCGCCAACGCAACAAAGCCTATGTACACAATGGCCACCAACGATATGACAATCATGAATGTGTCCATGAATCCACTGGCATCCGGTGTGACAGGCAAACTGAAACGCAAAAATCCGTATCCGCCCATTTTCAACATGATGGCCGCTAGTACTGCAGAACCCGCTGTTGGTGCTTCCACGTGAGCATCAGGCAGCCACGTGTGTACTGGCCACATAGGAATTTTGACCGCAAACGCTGCTAGGAAAGCCAGGAATATCCAAAACTGCTGATCCTTGTTCAGCGGCAACTCATGCATAGCTAAAATGCTAAACGTACCGCCTTGCTGGTACATGTAGATCAAGGCTATGAGCATGAACACAGAACCTAAGAACGTATAGAGAAAGAATTTAACCGTGGCATACACACGTCGAGGTCCGCCCCAAATTCCGATGATGAGGAACATTGGAATGAGTGTGGCTTCGAAAAAGATATAAAACAGGATTGCGTCGAGTGCTGAGAACACACCGATCATGAGCCCTGTCATGATCGAGAAGGCACCCAGATACATAGCAGGTCTGTCTTTGATGACATCCCAAGCGGAAATCACAACAATCACATTAATCAATGTGGTCAAGATGATCAGAGGCATAGAGATGCCATCAACGCCTATTGCGTAGTTGATATCAAAACTTGGTAGCCAAGCCACAGTCTCTGTGAATTGCATGGCAGCGGTACTGGAATCGAATCCGAAGTACAGCGGCAAACTGACCAGCATGGTCAACACGGATGTGGCAGCAGCTAACTTACGCGCCGGACCGTCACCTAGGGCGATGATCAGAAAACCGGCCAGTATAGGTAACCAGATCGTCAGACTTAGTAGTGGGAAGCTCAATGGTTCAATCTCAATTGGGCGTGATAATCAGACGAATAGAAACCATGACAACATGGCTAACAAGCCCAAGATCATGGCAAACGCGTAGTGAAACAACATACCGCTTTGTAAATGACGGGCAATGCCTGCAAAGAAGCCGACACTGTTGGCCGTACCATTAACTAAGGCACCGTCGATAATTTTCATATCGCCCTTCTCCCAAAGCTGATGGCCTAAGCGAACACTACCGCGGGCAAACACAGCCTGGTTGAAGTCATCAAAGCCGTACTTATTTTCTAGAATTCGTCGTAAGAACCCTAGTTTCGAATCGAGCATGGCTGGAATTGATGGGGCAATCATGTAAAAGAGAAATGCCGTCGCGAAGCCTGCAAATGCGATGTACACAGCGGGTGTCTGGAAGGCATGAATAACAAACTGCCATGGACCATGGTAGTTCTCGCCTAGCTTGCCAAGGACATCGTGCGCCGGAAGTACGTCAATAATACCCTTGAAGTAATCGCCGAATACAACTGCAGACACGGTCAACAAACCAATGATAACGGAAGGAATCGCTAACAAGATTAGCGGTATGGTGACCACCCGAGGTGACTCATGCGCGTGATCAAACGTTTCCTGGTCCATGCGAGGTTTACCGTGGAAAACCAAGAAGAACAAACGGAAGGAATAAAACGCTGTGACAAACACACCACCCAAGACTGCCCAAAATGCAATGGATGCGCCTGGTAGCGTAGACATATGAACCGCTTCAATGATGATGTCTTTTGAGAAAAAGCCCGAGAACGCTGGGAAGCCGATTAGCGCCAGAGTACCGATCAAGCAGGTCCAGTAAGTGATGGGCATCTTTTTACGAAGTCCACCCATCTTACGAATATCTTGCTCATGGTGCATGGCCATGATGACCGAGCCTGCCGCCAAGAAAAGCAACGCTTTGAAGAAAGCGTGAGTCATTAAGTGGAACATAGCAGCTGAATAAGCTGAGACGCCCAAAGCAACTGTCATGTATCCCAACTGGGAAAGCGTTGAGTAGGCGACAACCCGCTTGATGTCGTTTTGCACCATACCAATCAGCCCCATGAAAAAAGCTGTAAATGAGCCAATGATGAGAATGAAGCTCAATGCAGTTTCGGACAATTCAAACATCGGTGACATGCGAGACACCATGAAAATGCCTGCAGTGACCATGGTGGCTGCGTGAATCAATGCTGAGATAGGTGTTGGACCTTCCATTGAGTCTGGTAACCAGACATGCAATGGTGCTTGTGCAGACTTACCCATCGCACCGATGAACAACAAAATACACAAGACAGTTAGTACGTCCCATTCGTAGGACCCCACGATATTCATGGTTTGCCCAACAAGACCCGGTGCCGCTGCAAATGCATCGGTGTACGCCAGGCTGTTGGTGTACATGACAATGCCTGCGATACCCAAGACGAAACCAAAATCGCCCACGCGGTTAACCAAGAAGGCTTTCATATTCGCGAATATGGCAGTCTCTTTCTTGTAGTAAAAACCGATGAGTAAGTAGGAGACCGTACCCACTGCTTCCCAACCAAAGAACAGCTGTAGGAAGTTATTGGACATGACCAACATAAGCATGGAGAACGTAAACAGCGATATGTAACAGAAGAACCGTTGATAGCCGTCGTCATCGTGCATGTATCCAATGGTGTAGATATGCACCATGAGCGATACAAAGTTCACTACCAACAGCATCATGACGGTCAGGTTGTCGACTAGAAAACCAATTTCGAACTTGATGTTTCCGCTGATTAACCAGGTGTACAGCGTCTCGTTATAGGGTGCTGCGCCTCCCACGACAACGTGGAAGAAAGCGTATACCGAGAGCGCAAGCGAAAACGCTACACCTGCAATAGTTACGCGGTGCGCATTGACACGACCAATTCGTCGACCAAAGAGCCCCGTGACAATAGCCGCTATCAGAGGGGCTAGCGGGATGAGTGTATAAAATAGCTTCACGTGGGCTAGCCTTTCAGTGCGTCAAGGTCTGCAACATTGATGGTGGACCGCGTACGGAACAACACCACAAGTATGGCAAGCCCGATGGCTGCCTCCGCCGCTGCGACGGTCAGAATGAAAAATACGAAAATCTGCCCTGCTCCGTCTCCCAGAAAGTAAGAGAACGCAACGAAGTTCATGTTCACCGATAGCAGCATCAACTCGATGCACATCAGCAGAATAATGACGTTTTTTCGATTAAGGAATATACCCACAACACTTAGGCAAAATAGCAAAGCGCCTAACGTGAGGTAATGAGACAGTGTGATCATAGTTGTCTGGTATCCGTCTCGATCAAGTACGCTTTTCTGAAGGCATTTGAACCACTCGCAAACGGTCTTGCTTGTTTGCGGCAATCTGCTCAGAAGGCTTTTGGTATTTAGTTTCTGGTCGGCGTCTCATAGTCAATGCGATGGCCGCAACAATGGCAACCAGCAAGATGATGGCAGCGATTTCAAACTGAAACAGGTATTCGCTGTACAACAACCGCCCTAACGACTCCGTGTTGCTCATACCTTCCGCACTTGCGCGCTCAGGAATGGGGAATTGCTCAGACTTGAAATAGCGTTGTGTAATGAGAAACACCATCTCAACAAGCATGATCAGTCCCACCAACAAACCCACTGGCAGGTATTTAACAAAGCCTTCTCGCATGGGTTCCACGTTGACATCAAGCATCATGACAACAAACAGGAATAGCACCATGACCGCACCCACGTAAACAAGCACTAGCGTCATGGCTAGAAACTCTGCTTCCAGAAGCAACCAGATGCCAGCGCAGGTGAAAAACGTCAACACCAAATACATGGCTGCATGCACGGGGTTGCGCACTGAGATGACACGCGACGCGGCAAAAATCATGATGGCCGCGAATAGATAGAAAACGAACAGTTCGAAAGTCACTGGATGTTCCTTAGGTAAACGTACACGCGCAAATCAATTATCGGAATGCTGAATCCGCTGCACGGTCGGCAGCGATTTGAGCTTCATATTTGTCACCAATGGCAAGTAATTTGTCTTTGGTCATGATCTGTTCACCTCGGTTTTCGAAGTGATATTCAAAAATACGGGTCTCTACTATGGAGTCTACTGGGCAAGCCTCTTCGCAGAATCCACAAAAAATACACTTAAACAAATCGATGTCATAGCGCGTTGTTCTGCGGCTACCGTCATCGCGTTGTTCGGAGTCAATGGTAATGGCTAGTGCAGGACATACTGCTTCGCACAACTTACAGGCAATGCAACGCTCTTCGCCATTAGCGTAACGACGCAGTGCATGTAATCCACGAAAGCGATGAGACTGAGGAGTCTTCTCTTCCGGATACTGA
Source organism: uncultured Granulosicoccus sp. (assembly GCA_937991945.1). Taxonomy (GTDB): domain Bacteria; phylum Pseudomonadota; class Gammaproteobacteria; order Granulosicoccales; family Granulosicoccaceae; genus Granulosicoccus. The sequence continues at coordinate 31,180 of CALKLO010000131.1, read as the reverse complement.
ATAGTGATGTTGCCAGACACAAAGTACTTACCTGTCAGGCTCATGCCTTTCAGCAGCTCCCATAAGGTAAAGCTCTTAATGTACTTGCTGATTTGTCCTGTCATGTTTCTCTTCTCAATCCTTGTCTATTGATGACTAGCCAGCACCGCGAACGGAACTGAACCAAGGACCCACTTCGAAATAAATGGCGAACCCAACAACGGCTATCCACACAATCGTGACCGGTATAAACACCTTCCAACCCAATCGCATGATTTGGTCATAGCGATAGCGAGGGAACGTTGCTCTGAGCCACAAAAATATAAACAGCATGGCAGCTGTCTTGATCAAGAACCAGTGAATACCATCGCCAAATCCATCAATAGGCGACATCCACCCACCCAAGAACAGAATGGCTGCCAACGCCGCAATCATAATCATGTTGGCGTACTCGGCTAAGAAGAACAGCGCGAATGCCATACCGGAATAATCAACGTGAAAACCTGCGACAATTTCCGACTCACCCTCGGCAACATCAAACGGTGCACGGTTCGTTTCGGCCACACCGGATATGAAGTAAACAATGGCCAATGGAAACAGTGGAAACAGATACCAGTTGAAGAAGCCACCGCTTTGAGCGCGAACAATATCACCCAAGTTCAGACTGCCAGACATCATGAGAACGCCAATAAGTGCGAAACCCATAGCTATTTCATAGGCTACGATTTGCGCTGCAGATCGCATGGCACCTAAAAACGCATATTTAGAGTTCGACGCCCAACCTGCAATGATGACTCCGTATACACCGATGGAGGTCATGGCGAGCACGTAGAGCAACCCGGCATTAGCGTCAGAAATTGCCCAACCATCCGCGAACGGTATGACAGCCCAAGCCGCCACAGCCGGTGCTAGTGACAAAATGGGTGCTGTGAGGAATAGAAATTTTGATGAATTAGTAGGAATGATGACTTCTTTGAACATCAGCTTGAACACATCAGCAAACGGTTGCCCAAGACCTTTAAAACCAACTCGGTTAGGTCCTACCCGTACTTGCATCGATCCAATAACTTTACGCTCTGCAAGCGTCAAGTAAGCCACACACAAGATCAACGGCACCAAGACCGCGACAATCTTGAGTAGAGTCATAACAGTAAGGATTAATGCATCCATTAAGCTCTACTCACCTCAATTTCGCCGAACAACTCACCCAGAGCCGCCGTTTCTGGTAATCCCGTAGGAACCCAAACGCATCCTAGTGGAATGTCGTTATCCAGCTTGCTCGGTAGGGAGACTGCCGAACCATTTTGTTTGATCTGGACAACATCACCGTCTTTCAAAGACAATTTTTGCAATTCAGCATCGGCCATGAAAGCAAACGCTTGCTTACCGTCCAAAGACTTTTGCAACGGCTGCGAACGACGAACGATAGGGTCAGTTGCGTAAATAGGCGTCTCGCCTGCTCTGAGTAACGCAGCAGTACTTGGTGCTTCAAATGCCTTAACCGAATCGAACTGAATCATATTCGTTAGCTGCACATCACCACATTGGCCTTGCAGCTCTTTGGTGACAGCTTCTGGGCTGTCGTAGGTAAATCCATCGATCTCAAGCTCATCGGCCAAGACTCGAAAGATTTTCCACGCGGGTCGAGCATCACCTGGAGGTGCTGTTACACCGCGAGCGCTCTGCCAGTTACCCGTTGCATTTACATAGGTTCCGAATGTTTCAGTAAACGTTGCTGATGGCAAAATGACATCGGCATGTTCACGCAAGCTGTCGCTCATGTATGAGCTTATGGCAACCACACTGCTCGCACCTTTCAAACTGCTCAGTGCCTGTGCCGGGTTAGCGGCATCGAACTCAAGTTCGCAGCCAACCAACAAGTAAGCGGCTAATGGTGCTTCGAGCATGGCGTGTGCATTGAGACCCTCGGTAGAGGATTTCTTACCACCTGCTACACGATGCGGTACAGCGCCAGCCAACCAAGCGCCTGCTGTATTGGCACGTTCTGGCAACATACCGAGTGTTGCACCGGTTTTACGGGCAATAGCCACAGCTAAGTATTGCAGCTGCGAGTACGAAGGATGTTGTACTGAGATATTGCCAAGAAATACCGCTGCCCTTTCACCATTGTTTAGTGAGTCGGCAATGCGTTGATGGCGCTCGTTAGCATCGGTTGACGGCATGTCAGCCATTGCAGAGACATCAGCACCGCAAGCCATAGCAACGCATAGAAGCTCGGACACCATGTGGTCGTATCGTGTAGCAATATTTTCGCAAGCGTCGAAATGCAAACCGAAACGCTTAGGATTAATGAAGCTGATAGCGGCACCCTTCAGAGCTGATTTACGCAATCGAAGTGCTGCTATAGGTTGGTCCTTACGTATGTTGGACCCGATCAACAATGCGGCATCTAGGGTTTCTAGATCGTTTAACTGCATACCTAACCAAGGCATGACTGGAGCTGCATCTTGCGCTGTAAAATCTAACTGACCTAAACGATGATCAATATTGTTTGTACCTAGAGCGCGGCCTAGCTTTTGACTCAAATACAATTCTTCAAGTGTCACATTGGGTGAGACCAGAACGCCTAAATCTTGGCGACGCACGTGATCTGCCGCAGCGGCTAACGCTGTTGACCAATCACACGCTTGTAGCTCTCCATCAACACGCACCATAGGTGTTTGAAGTCTGTCTGAATTCGTTAAACCTTGGTAGCTGAAGCGGTCTCTATCGGCAATCCAGACTTCATTGATAGATTCGTTTTCTCTTGGCACAACCCGATTAATGGTGGTGCCATCTAGGTGTACGAAGACATTGGAGCCCACTGAGTCATGTGGAGAGACAGAAGGTTGCTGAGACAACTCCCATGAGCGTGCGGTGTAACGAGAGGGTCTTGCTGTCAAAGCACCTACTGGGCAAATATCAATGACATTGCCAGACACCTCTGAGACAACTGATTTTTCAATATAGGTGCCGATGCGAACGTTCTCGCCTCGCCCAGTCGCTCCCAACTCACGAATACCTGCTATTTCTTCACCGAACCGAACACATCGTGTGCAGTGGATGCAGCGTGTCATTTCAGTTGCGATTAAGGGGCCGATGTACTTATCAAAAACAACGCGCTTGCCTTCTGTGTATTGAGAAGCACCGCCGCCGTAGCCCATGGCGACATCTTGCAATTCACACTCGCCGCCTTGATCGCAAATGGGGCAATCGAGAGGGTGATTGATTAGCAGAAATTCCATGGTGCCTTTCTGCGCAGCTCTGGCAAGCTTAGAGGCGGTGTGAACCACCATGTCTGGCATAACCGGTGTAGCGCAGGCCGGTAAGGGCTTTGGCGCTTTCTCTACTTCAACTAAGCACATACGGCAGTTAGCTGCCACCGATAGCTTCTTGTGGTAGCAGAAACGCGGCACATCGATACCCGCAGCATCGGTGACCTCGATCAGCATTTGTCCACGCTGAGCTGTCAGCGGTGTGCCGTCAACGGTAATCTGAATTGTGGTGTCGTCACTCATGTATCAATTTTCGCAAAAATGGCAGCTTCGGGTGCCGGACTTGATCTATACATAATAGATCAGGCGACTGCTCCCAGTTTGTCGGACACCATACTGCGTCCGTTTTGAATGTAATACTCGAACTCGTGCCGATAGTGTTTTACAAAACTCTGCACCGGCATTGCCGCCGCATCACCCAGTGCACAGATAGTACGTCCAGCAATTTTGCCAGCGACATCTTCGAGCTTATCGATATCTTCTGGCAAACCTTTGCCTTCAACGATACGCGTTAACATGCGATACAACCAGCCTGTTCCTTCACGGCAAGGTGTGCACTGCCCACAGCTCTCAGAGTAGTAGAAGCGCGATATTCGGCGCAAAGCCACCACCATATCGGTTGTTTCGTTCATGACGATGACCGCACCTGAACCCAACATGGACCCAGCAACCTTAGAAATGGAGTCGTAATCCATATTGGTTGTCATCATGAGATCTCCTGGTACAACAGGCACTGAAGACCCACCGGGAATAACAGCTTTCAAAGGAATACCGTCTTTCATTCCACCGCTTAGTTCCAGCAGCGTAGAAAACGGTGTTCCTAAATTAATTTCAAAGTTACCAGGCTTTGCGACATGGCCTGATACGGAAAAGCATTTCTGGCCACCAGCTGTTTCGATGCCCATACCCTTGAACCACTCAGCGCCATTGCGAATGATCGCTGGCACACTGGCTACAGACTCGGTGTTGTTGATGGTCGTTGGGCGACCATACAAACCAAAGCCTGCTGGAAATGGCGGTTTAAATCGTGGCTGGCCCTTCTTTCCTTCAAGTGACTCGAGCAATGCGGTTTCTTCGCCGCAAATGTAGGCGCCTGCGCCCAACGTGCCTATCACCTCAATATCAATGCCACTGCTTTTTATGTCTGTACCAGCCCAACCGTTGTCGTAGGCATCTTTAATCGCTTGCATGAAGTTCTTATAGACTTGGTCCATAAACTCGCCGCGCATGTAGTTGTAAGCAACCGTTGCGCGAATGGCGTAGCTGCCAATCAACATGCCTTCAACTAAGGCGTGCGGGTTAAAACGAATAAGATCGCGATCTTTGCAGGTACCGGGCTCTGACTCGTCAGAGTTAATAACAAAGTAGCTTTGCCCGCCATTTTTAGGCATGAAGCTCCACTTGAGACCGGTTGGAAACCCTGCACCACCACGGCCACGCAAACCGGAATCTTTTACAATTTGAACAACGTCGTCTGGAGACAACTTCTCTTCGAGGATTCTGTTCCAGGCTTTGTAGCCACCAATGGCCAAATAGTTTTCGTACGTCCACGGCTCATCGAACTGCAACGTGGTGTAACAAACCTGATTCATTGGCGCGAGGCCTTCAGGTAGCGCTATATCGCTCATCGTGTCTCCCCTATTCTCGAATCTGTATTAATCAAGCGCATCGAGAATTTCATCCACTTTTTGCGGTGTAAGCTGCGTGTGATAGACATGATCAACCTGCATCATGGGTCCACCCGAACACGCCGCCAAACACTCTTCTTCAACTTTCAAATAGATTTTGCCGTCGCTGGTTGAATCACCCAACTTAATACCGAATTTGTTTTCTACATGTTCAACGATGGTATCGGACCCCATCAGCATGCAGCTGATGTTCGTGCAGATAGCCACACAATGTTTACCGACAGGCTTAGTTTCGAACATGGAATAGAAGCTAGCCACTTCATACACAGCGATGGGTGCCATCTCTAGTTTGGCCGCAACTGCATCCATGAGTTCCGTTGAAAGCCAACCCAAATTTTGATGCTGCGCAACACTCAATGCGGCAAGCACAGCGCTTTGCTTTTGATCGTCCGGATAGCGGGTAAGCCACTCATCGATCTCCTCGATCGAGTGCTCACTCAACACGGATTCCGGTGTTGGCAAAGTGACGTCGGCAGGTACTGAACTCATGTATGCGTCTCTATCAACAGTTTTTGTTGCGATTCATCGTTACCACCTAGCGATCTATCTCACCGAACACGATATCTTGTGTTCCGATAAGAGCGACCACGTCAGAGAGCATATGTCCGCGTGCCATCTCATCTAGCGATGCCAAATGCGGAAAACCGGGCGCTCTAACTTTCAATCGATAAGGCTTGTTGGCGCCATCGGATACGAGAAAACAACCAAACTCACCCTTGGGATGCTCGACTGCCGCATACGCTTCGCCTTCAGGCAAACAAAAGCCTTCAGTAAACAATTTGAAATGGTGAATAAGTGATTCCATATCACCTTTCATTTCCGCACGACGCGGCGGTGCTATTTTGTGGTCTTCGGTAATAGTCGGGCCTTCGTTGACTCGCAGCCAATCAATGCATTGCTTAATAATGCGATTGGACTGACGCATTTCTTCAATGCGCACCAAGTAACGATCATAGCTATCGCCGTTAACACCGACGGGGATGTCGAAGTCGAGTTCGTCGTAAACCTCGTATGGCTGCTTCTTACGTAGATCCCATTCGATGTTAGAACCACGCAACATAGGACCGGTAAAGCCGAGTTGTAACGCCCGCTCTGGAGTAACAACACCGATGCCGACCGTGCGTTGCTTCCAAATGCGATTATCCGTTAAGAGTGTCTCGTACTCATCGACACACTTAGGAAAACGTTGCACGAAGTCTTCAAGGAAGTCGAGCATATTGCCTTGACGCTTATCGTTTAATTTTGATGCAGCAGCTTTACTGGTGAATCGTGACGCTTCGTATTGCGGCATGCGATCGGGTAGATCTCTGGCAACACCGCCGGGCCGGTAATAGGTGGCGTGCAGTCTTGCACCCGATACAGCTTCGTAGCAATCCATTAGGTCCTCTCGCTCGCGAAAGCAATACAAGAAGATGGACATGGCACCGATATCTAAACCGTGTGCGCCTAACCACATCAGGTGGTTCAAAATACGTGTAATTTCATCGAACATGGTGCGAATGTACTGCGCACGCTTGGGGACTTCGACTTCAAGCAATTTTTCTATGGCCATGACATAACCATGCTCATTACACATCATGGAGACGTAATCTAGGCGATCCATGTAGCCGATGGTCTGGTTGTAAGGCTTAGACTCTGCCAGCTTCTCGGTACCACGATGAAGCAATCCGATATGCGGGTCGGCTCGCTCTACTACCTCGCCATCCATTTCTAACACCAGGCGCAAAACGCCGTGTGCAGCGGGATGCTGCGGGCCGAAATTCAATGTGTAATTGCGTATCTCAGGCATCGTTTTTCTTCGCAGCGTCGCTTTCGGTCTTGCTTACAGACTCGCCAGAGGCATAACGTGAATCTTCACGAATAACTCGTGGAACCAATACGCGGGGTTCGATACTCACGGGCTCATAAACTACCCGCTCTTTTACCGAGTCGTAGCGCATTTCGACCGTTCCAATAAGCGGAAAGTCTTTGCGGAATGGGTGGCCCGTGAAACCATAATCGGTAAGAATTCGACGTAAGTCTGCATGGCCATCGAATAGAATGCCAAACAGATCAAAGGCTTCTCGCTCGTACCAATCAGCATTGTTCCAAACCGGTGTTATGGATGGCACAACCGGCATTTCGTCGTCAGGTGCTGCACAACGAACGCGACAGCGAACGTTATGATCCAACGAAAGCAAATGGTAGATCACGACAAAGCGTGGTTGATCTGATGCAGGTAGGTCTAAACCGGTGTTGAATGTCAGGCTTCCAGTAGACGATGCATTTACCGCTCTACTAAAGCTTGCCATGTTGCCTGTATCAGTTGACCACTCAGTGGAACCGTAAGTAGCAAAGTCGACTCCACACAGATCGCTCATTTGTTTAAACGATAGCGCGGGGTCGTCGTGTAATTGTTGGCAAACGCTAACTAATTGATCAGGAGCAACATCAATGACAGCCATGTCGAGTGATACTCGAATCGTGTCGTTTTCTGGAAATGCTGCTTGCAGCGCATCCCTCATTTGTTCAACGCGTGTCGGCATGGTCTTCAGCGAGCTATTGTGTTGGTTGTACGGATCTTGTTCTGCAACTGCAAGATGCCGTATAAAAGCGCTTCAGCAGTGGGCGGACAACCCGGCACGTACACGTCCACTGGCACGATACGGTCGCAACCTCTGACAACCGCATAGGAGTAGTGGTAATAACCGCCTCCGTTTGCGCAGCTTCCCATAGAAATAACCCATTTAGGGTCAGGCATTTGGTCGTAGACTTTACGCAGCGCCGGAGCCATTTTATTAACGAGTGTTCCCGCTACAATCATTACGTCCGATTGTCTCGGACTAGGTCGAAAAATGATTCCGAAGCGATCTAAGTCATAACGCGCAGCACCGGCGTGCATCATTTCGACAGCGCAACAGGCCAAACCAAACGTCATTGGCCACATGGAGCCTGTACGAGCCCAGTTGATCAGTTTGTCTGCAGAAGTGGTTACAAACCCTTCTTCCAGAACTCCCTCTATACCCATGATGTTATTCCCACTCGAGCGCGCCTTTCTTCCACTCGTATATAAATCCGATGACTAGGATAAAGAGGAAGACTCCCATTGCGGCGAACGCCGTTCCGGATATTGAATCCAGTGTGACCGCCCAAGGGATTAAAAATGCGATTTCGAGATCAAAAATGATGAAAAGAATGGCAACTAGGTAATAGCGAACGTCAAATTTCATTCGCGCATCTTCGAATGCTTCGAAACCGCATTCGTAAGGAGAGTTTTTGTCTTTTCCGGGATTGGAGGGTCCAGCTAGACGACCCACGGTCAACAGTGCAACGCCAAGGCCTAGCCCGATGATGATGAACAGGAGGACGGGGAAATATGTGGCTAGCAAACTGATGCTCCAGGACAGAAAATAAATAAACAGACGCTCTGTTTACGCGAGCCTAGGTTCAACCGGATTACTCAAAGGGATCGGTTGTAACAAAAATAGGGCCGTGCTCAAGAGACTAGTAAACACCTCACACAGATTATCGCAAAATTCTTGTCTTGGCAGCCAGAAATGGGCAAGCCGGTACTTGCGCTCAGGCTTCATCACCTGAGCATTGCTTTACTACGGTACTAAATTTGGTGCCGACACCCGGACTCGAACCGGGACAGCTTGCGCCACTACCCCCTCAAGATAGCGTGTCTACCAATTCCACCATGTCGGCATAAGGGAAAGGCCATAACGGCCAGCCGAAGATCATATCTCAAATCCTCGGCGGTGTGGGACCTAGTTCGCGGGTTTCGGTAAATCCGAGTCAGTCTCGGTTTCACTACCGGCACTATCTGTCACTCCACCTGGTAAGTCTGTTATTGCGGCTGGTGCTTCTTGAATCAAACCTGGCACATCAGTTACTGAGCGAACAGATCCGTCTCGGTTAGCCGCCATGTAAAACAAAAAGATGCTAGTTCCGAAAAATAACGCTGCCAAAACCGTGGTGGCACGTGTCATGAAAGAGGCTGCTCCGCCCGCTCCAAAAACGGTTGCAGAGGCACCACTGCCAAAGGCCGCACCGGCATCAGCTCCTTTCCCGTGCTGGATAAGCACAAGTCCGATAACAGCTGCAGCTAGAAGTACATGAATAATTAACGCTATGGATTGCATGGTTTTTCAGTATTTTCCTTTGACCACAGGGGGTTAGCCCGCAGCCTCACAAATGGCGAGAAACGATTCAGCATCAAGTGCTGCACCGCCGATCAGGCCGCCATCGATATCGACCTGAGAAAAGAGTGTGGTTGCATTGTCTGGTTTGACACTGCCACCGTAGAGAATTCGCAAAGCCTGAGCTATTGCGTTGTCGTGTGCCGCTATTCTAGCGCGAATCATAGCGTGAACCTCTTGCGCTTGTTCAGGAGATGCCGTTTTTCCGGTACCAATTGCCCAAACAGGCTCGTAAGCCACAACCATGTTGTCAAATGCTTGAATGCTAGCGCTGTTTAAAACAGCATCTAGCTGCTCCGCAATAACAGATTCCACCTGCCCTGCTTCGCGCTCTTCTAGCGTCTCGCCCACACATAAGATAGGCGTTAGCCCGGCTTTTTGCACAGCCTGGCATTTGGACGCGACCCATTCGCTTGACTCGTGATATATCGCACGCCTTTCGGAGTGCCCCAATATAACGTACTTACAACCATATTCAGCCAGCATGGAGGCCGACACTTCACCGGTAAATGCGCCAGATTGCTCGTTGGAACAATTTTGAGCACCCAGCGTTACTGCGGAGTCGGCTGTAATTGTCGACACGTCACCGAGATGAACCGATGTTGGACAGACCAAAACTTCGGCCGACAAGTGCCCACAACCCGCAGAAACTGCGGTGGCTAGCTCGATCACGGATTGTCTGGAACCGTTAAGTTTCCAGTTACCTGCTATCAGGGATTGGCGATGTGCCAAAGCGGACTACTCCAAGTATTTAGCCGCCGAAGCATACCTAGCTCCGGCGATTTAGTCCAGTGATAACGTAATAAACAAGGTTCGGCTTTAGCCGAGAGCTTCACCGACCACCTTAGCAACAGAGTTACAGATTGCCTCGACATCGTTGGCAACCTTACCTTCGACCATAACGCGAACCAATGGCTCAGTTCCCGATGGACGAAGCAAGATACGACCGCTGTCGCCCAAATCTTGCTCAGCCTGCCTAACCGCCTGCTGAATTTGATCGTTAGCCTCTAAATCGACTTTCTTGGAGGATGGAACGTTCACGAGTACCTGAGGGTACAGCTGCATGTCGGAGCGAAGCCGAGACAGCGACTCACCCGAGGAGCGCATGACAGCCAATACAGCCAGAGCCGCAACAATGGCATCACCTGTTGTTACGCGATCTAGGCAAATCACATGACCTGAGTTTTCTCCGCCAAGCTCCCACCCGTTAGCACGCAACAATTCCATAACGTAGCGATCACCTACAGAGGCACGCTCGAAAGGAATCGACAAGTCATTCATGGCATGTTCCAAAGCCAAATTGGACATCAGTGTTCCTACAACACCGCCCTTCAATGTGCCTGCAGCATGCCGAGCCTTAGCCAGCACATAGAGAATTTCATCACCATCGACAATTTCACCGCGATGATCAACCATGATAATTCTATCGCCGTCACCGTCTAACGCGATACCCACATCTGCTCTCTCAAGCAATACGTGGGCACGCAAATTATCAGGAGCTGTTGCACCACAATCTTTGTTGATGTTCATACCGTTTGGATCTGCGCCCACAGAGACAACTTGCGCACCCAGCTCATCAAACACCTGACCTGCAATATGGTAGGCAGCACCATTGGCAGAATCGACAACGATCTTCATACCATCCAATCGTAAAGACGATGGAAAGGTACTTTTACAAAATTCGATATAACGGCCAGCAGCATCATCAACGCGACGCGCTCGACCTAAATCTTTGGAATCGACGGTTGTCATCTCTTCGCGCATCATCGCTTCGATTTCTAACTCGACGTCGTCGGGCAGCTTACTGCCTTCGGTTGAGAAGAATTTCAAACCGTTATCGTAAAACGGGTTGTGCGATGCACTGATGACAATACCCGCCGCAGCACGAAAGGTACTGGTCAGATAAGCAACAGCAGGTGTCGGCATGGGCCCGAGCAAACGACTGTTAATGCCCGCTGACGCCAAACCTGCTTCAAGCGCCGATTCAAACAAATAGCCAGAAATTCGCGTGTCTTTACCGATCAAGACTTCGCGATTACCTTTGGACGCCAAGACCTTGCCTGCAGCCCAACCGAGCTTCATGACCGTCTGTGCTGTCATCGGGTATTCGCCGACTCGCCCACGGATTCCGTCTGTTCCGAAAAATTCTCTAGCCATTTCGCTTCGTCCTGTTCCTATCGTCCATATTTATCTATAGCTCATTTACCGCTCGATACACCGCCAGTGCATGAACAGTTTCCTCAACGTCATGCACCCGCACTATCGACGCGCCCCTCTGCACGCATAGAAGCGCAGCTGTCACTGATGCTACAACTCTATTAGCCGAATCATTGTTAAGAATGTTTGCAAACATGCGCTTACGAGACAAGCCAATAAGCACTGGCGCTAATTTGGACAATTCGCTCAGTCCTTGCAAAAGCGTCAGGTTATGCTGCAAATTCTTACCAAATCCAAATCCCGGATCAATCACGATTTGCGATGCCGGAATACCCGCGTCAATACAGACCTGACGCCGTTCCATCAAAAATTGCGCAACTTCAGCAACGACATCTTTATAGATAGGCGCCTGCTGCATGCTACGCGGCTTCCCTTGCATATGCATCAGGCATACCGGAAGCCCTGTTTTTGCTGCAATATTTAGCGCATTCGGTTCCTGCAGTGCTCTTACATCATTGATTAAGCCCGCACCGACCTTGGCGCCTTCATGAATAACGGCAGACTTACTGGTATCCAAAGAGACGATGGTGTCGAAACGTGTATTGATCATCTCTATAACCGGCAGGATACGATCCAGCTCTTCCTGCTCAGACACGTCAGCAGCCCCAGGACGGGTCGACTCCCCTCCTACGTCAATGATATCGGCACCTGCTGCAATCATGGCCTCAGCATGCTTTAGAGCCGATTCAGCGCCTAAAAAGCGTCCTCCATCGGAAAACGAATCAGGGGTTACATTCAATATCCCCATCACGCTTGGGCGCTCTAGCGACAAAGTTCGGCTGCCACACTGCAGACGCGTGTATTCAAGACTCATGAAAACAGACTCCAAACGAAAAGAGCCGCTTGCGCGGCTCTTTTCCTATTAACAACTAACACACTCACAGCCTGCATAAGCAAGCCGCCAATCGCTTAGTGCAGACTAGGCGATGGATCGGCAGGATCAGCGGCGTCGTCATCAGCAACATCTTCTTCTTTCACATCCTTTTTAGATGATGAAGAACTCGCTGACGAACCACTGGAATCATCCCCGCCCCAATCAGCTGGTGGACCAGGCTCACGACGATCCATCAGACGGTCAATTTGACCTAGATCGATGGTCTCGTACTTGAGCAAGGCGTCAGACATGGCATGCAAGATATCCATGTTGTCCTTGAGAATGGTTTCTGCTTCTTGGTAATTGTCATCGATGAACTTGCGAATTTCTTGATCGATAGTCTTCACAGTCTCCCCAGACATCGGGTTTTGCTTAGAAGACGAACGACCCAAGAAGACTTCGCCTTCTTCTTCGCTGTATGCCAAAGGACCTAACTTGTCCGACAAACCCCAGCGAGTAACCATGTTTCGAGCTAAATCAGTAGCGCGCTCGATGTCGTTGGATGCACCGGTAGTCACCATGTCTTCACCGAAGATTAGCTCTTCAGCAATTCGACCACCGTACAAGGTAGCAATTTGGCACTGAAGCTTACGCTTGCTGTGGCTGTAGCGATCTTCTTCAGGTAGGAACATCGTGACACCCAATGCACGGCCACGTGGAATGATGCTGACCTTATAGACCGGATCATGCTCCGCAACCAACCGACCCACGATGGCGTGTCCAGCTTCATGGTACGCAGTCAGTTTCTTTTCCTGATCGCTCATGACCATGGATCGGCGCTCTGCACCCATCATGATTTTATCTTTAGCACGTTCGAAATGGCCCATGTCTACTTGGCGCTCATCTTCGCGAGCAGCAAACAGAGCAGCTTCGTTAACCAAGTTGGCCAGATCAGCACCAGAAAAACCTGGAGTACCACGAGCGATTAGCTCTGGACGAACGTCATCAGCAACTGGCACTTTGGCCATGTGAACTCGCAAGATTTGCTCTCTGCCACGAACATCTGGCAATGGAACAACCACTTGGCGATCGAAACGACCTGGGCGAAGTAGCGCTGGATCGAGTACATCAGGTCGGTTGGTCGCAGCAATAACGATTACGCCATCGTTGCCTTCGAAACCGTCCATCTCAACAAGTAACTGGTTGAGTGTTTGCTCTCGCTCATCGTGACCACCACCTAAACCGGCTCCACGATGACGACCTACAGCATCGATTTCATCGATGAAGATGATGCAAGGAGAATGCTTCTTGGCTTGTTCGAACATATCTCGAACTCGACTTGCACCGACACCTACAAACATCTCAACAAAGTCGGAGCCGGAGATGGTGAAAAATGGAACCTTAGCTTCGCCCGCAATAGCCTTAGCCAGCAGCGTTTTACCTGTACCTGGAGAACCAACCATCAGAACACCGCGGGGAATCTTACCGCCGAGTTTCTGGAATTTACCTGGGTCGCGCAGAAACTCAACCAACTCAGATACTTCTGATTTTGCTTCTTCAACACCTGCCACATCGGCAAAGGTGACTTTTACTTGGTCTTCATTAAGCAGTTTGGCTTTGCTTTTGCCGAATGACATAGCGCCACGACCACCACCACCACCCTGCATTTGACGCATGAAGAATATCCATACACCAATGAGGAGGATGAACGGGAACCAACTGATCAGAATGCTAAACAGCATGCTGGTACTTTCCGGCGGAGTACGCTCGAATTGCACACCAGCACGGTTTAGCTCACCAATGAGGGAACTGTTGTCTGTCTCAGGGCTGAAGGTGGTGAAAGGCTTGCCGCCATCGCGAACACCGGAGATCTCGACACCGTCAAATTTGAGCTGATCGACTTGCCCTGTATTGACGCTTTGCAGAAAATCGGAATACGCAATCGTATTGGTTGCCTGACGCTGTCCACCCAAATTGTTGAAGACAGTCATCAATATGACTGCGATCACAACCCATAGCAGGACGTTTTTTAGTAGATCACTCAAAGACTTACCTCACAATGCCAGACAATTCTGGCTGGTCCGTTATCTGTTTGATGGGTATTACCATACTCATCATATCAAGTTCCTTGCCACTACATAGACTTCTCGGCTACGAGGTCTAGAAGCAGCAGGCTTACGCACTCTTACGCTCTTGAAGCGTTTTCGTACTTCTTTCACATACTCATCAAAGCCTTCACCCTGAAAGACTTTGACAGCGAACGCCCCATTTTCATTGAGAAATTCACTTGCAGACTCCAATGCAAGCTCAACCAAGGCCATAGCTCTGGCCTGATCGGAGGAACCCACACCGCTTAAGTTAGGCGCCATGTCAGACAAAACAAGGTCTGCTCGACAATTTCCCATGACACGGGTTATTTCATCAGCTGTAGACTGCTCAGTGAAGTCACCCAAGACAAAGTGTACATCTGGCAAAGCATCCATCGGAAGGATGTCTGACGCTACAATGACCGCTTTGTTTCCGGCTTGACGAGATAAATACTGTGTCCAACCGCCGGGGGCAGCTCCCAATTCCAAAATGACTGAATCGGGTTTAATGAGCGAATCCTTCTGGTCAAGCTCAATCAGCTTGTAAACTGCTCGCGACCGATAACCATCGATTGCGGCTTGTTTTACATAGTGATCATTGGCGTGTTCTTGAAGCCAACGATTACTACTTTTCGATCCTGCTCGACCCACAACCTTTCAACCTTTAGAATCACGGACACATCCGCGTTCCGCCGACATCGATTGTAGGGTGTTTACACCTAACTGCCAGCGCATTTTTTGCACCATTTCGTAATTTCACACAAAGATTCCCATGAAAAAACCCAGAACACTGGATAAGGCGACCGTAAAGTACCTTCGTTCTCTCGCACACGCGCTAAAGCCAGTCGTCCGCTTGGGCAATAATGGCCTGACAGCCGCTGTAACGAAAGAATTGGATGGCGCCTTAGATCACCACGAGTTGGTCAAAGTCAAGCTGAGTGAATCTGAAAAAGAAGCTCGAGACGCGCAACTCGACGCGTTATGCAAATCGGTTGGAGCCGTTTCCGTCCAGCAAATTGGTCATACGGCCACTCTCTTCAGACGCAACAACAAAAAGCCTGTCATCGAGCTGTCTTTGGCAAAGCGTTAAACCATTAATGCTGCTCGCGTGTTTTCGCGGGTAAATAGGCCGTTGCCTTCAGCCCAGTTAACCGGGTTGAAGCGGCCAAATCCAAGCGACCGTCGTAGCTGTCTACGATATCGGTGACTATGGATAGCCCTAAGCCATGCCCTGCTACGGTTTCATCTAGTCGCACGCCCCGCCCGGTGAGTCGGCTGAGCTCCTCTGGCGAACAACCCGGACCATCGTCCTCCACTTCAATCAAAATTCCGTTGGCTTGACGGATATTGACGATGACGACCGAACGGCTCCACTTAACCGCGTTGTCCAACAAGTTGCCTATCAATTCGAGCATATCTTGACGATCGTGCACCAACTCAACCTCAGGACCGATGTTGTAACGAATATCTACCGCTTTTTCTGAATAGACTTGATCGAGCAAGCCAATAAGCGCCCTAATCTCTGATTCGAGATCAAACCGCTGCCCAACAGTGCCTCTGCCTGCAAGCCTTGCGCGCTTTAACTCACTTTCAATGAGCTGACGAATGGCCTCGGTGTTTTGTGCAATTGAAGCTCGCTCTTCGCGGCCGATATGGTCAGATTCTGCTGAGCGCAGAAGCAGGTTCAAAGGCCCCTTGAGCGAGTGTGCTAAGTTCCCTACCGCATTTCGAGACTGTCTTAGCCTTTGATCAAAACGCCTGAGCAGGCGATTGAACTCTTTAACCAGCGGCGCAATTTCTGAGGGTACATCTTCAGACAGCGACACCGCCTTGCCGTGTTCAAGCTTAAGCATGTCTTGGCGAATGGCATCAAGCTTTTCCACGGAGCCTCGGACAATCCAGCGTTGCACACCTAATGATGCTGCCAACAGTAGCATTGCGATAATGGCTGAAAACCACTGAAACACACGCAGGCGATATTCTATGGGTGCGATGTTCTGCGCAACGGCTATCGTGAATTCTGACCCAGCGCGGTTGAAACCACCGGACCAAATCAACAAACGCTCACCCGCAACACCCAATGCGCGGCGTTTTTGTTGCTGTCCCGGCACCATAACCGGAATGTCGAAAAATTGATCCCAGGCTGAACGGGACATTAGCTGCTTTTGACCCTGCAACAGCACGAAATACTCACCCGAAGCAGGCGTTTCGTAGGCAGGATTGAGTTTGTAGTTTCCCAGTTGCGGGCCGCTTTCTGAAAAATCTAGAATCGATACAATGCTTTTAGCTTCAGCCTCAAGAGTTCGATAAACAAAACTCTCAATCATGAGACGACTGCCTAACGTTGTCGTCCACCAGAAGACAAACATCAGCGCAATAAGACTACTAACTAGCCCTATCTGAAGACTGCGCTCAAGAGAGTTCAAGTGTTTGGATCGTTAAAAATATAGCCCTGACCGCGCTTGGTCAGGATCATCTGGTTGCCGATTTTTTCACGCAACCGTCGGATATACACTTCTATCAGATTACTGTCCCGCTCAGATTCCTGATCGTAAACGTGCTCTGACAGATGAGTTTTAGACAAGATGCGACCGCTGTTCAACATCATGTATCGCAATAGACGAAACTCTGTTCCGGTCAGCTGGTGGGTCTCACCATTGACCTCGACCTGCTGAACATCTTCATCCAGTTTTAAGGTCGGTGTTTCGATACGATGAGACGTGCGGCCATGGCGACGATAAATCAGCGCACGAATTCTGGCAATGAGCTCTTCTATATGGAATGGCTTACCAAGGTAGTCGTCTGCGCCAGCTTTAAAGCCATCAACGCGCTCATACCAGGCATCGCGAGCCGTTAGCACAATCACGGGGACTCTATTGCCACGACTTCGCCATGCGTGCAGCACGTCCATGCCAGGCTTTTGCGGCAATCCTAGATCAAGAACAACCGCATCGTAGGGTTCTGTGTCGCCGAGGTGCTCGGCGTCTATGCCGTTGTCGGCAACGTCCACAGCAAAGCCTGCCTTGACCAAATCACTTCGGACATAGGCGACCAACTCTGGGTCGTCTTCGACAACTAACAATCGCACGAATCTGCTCTTCGATATGGCCCGGGAGCCAAGTATAGCTCCCGCACCTCAAGACTGCTTAAAGGCTTACTAGCCCTTGCCGCGCCATGGAATGGTCTTGTGAATAACAAAACGCATAATCAAATCAAACAGTAAACCTAATAGGCCCAGCAGAATGATCGTTACCCAAATGATTTCGTAGTCAGATTGCTTTCTAGCAACGTTTTCTACAAAACCAATACCCGTGGTACCCGCCAACATTTCCGCCGCTACCAAGGTTCCCCAACACACACCGATAGAGATACGAATACCGGTGAGAATTTCAGGCAATGAGTTAGGCAAGATAACCGAGCGAACAATCTGCCAACGCGAAGCACCCAAGGAGTGTGCTGCATGAATCTTAGACAGTTGCGTACCTGTAGCCCCTGTTCTGGCAGATATAACCATAATGGCGAAAGCAACCATAAAGAGCAGGAATATCTTACCGTCATCTTGTATACCGAAAATGGTCAAGATCAACGGCGCCCAAGCCAAAGGTGGTACCGGCCTGTACAGCTCAATCATTGGATCGAAAAAGCCTTTCGCAAATCGGGACAGTCCCATAAATAGACCCAACGGAACACCCAGCAAAATACCTAGGAACAAACCTGCTAGTACACGTAGAACGGAATCCCATACATGCCCAGTCGGAACTGGCACGTTCGGGGAGTTAAAATTTCCAGTCGCGATTGCTAACACTTTAGCTTTGAAGTTTTGCTCAACTAACCCATTAGCGCCATGACGAGGATACTCACCAGGGATTAGATCAGCAATAAAATCAGGAACCAAGAAACCGACCATCTCAGCTAGCGGCTTTTGCTTGTACCACAACAATGGAAAGCCTTTGTAACCAACTTCTGGATCAGACAAACGTACCAACGTTGCGAAGGTATCAGATGGTTTTGGCAACCAGCGCCCCGAACCTTGCTCACTGCACGCAGTGTTACCTGCCAAGATGGTACCGGACGGCATAGCAATGGCATCAATGAGCTTCAAGCTACCTTGCTTGTCTTGCTGAACCGTGTGAAAACTCGCTAGTGACGCTTCTATGGGGTCCAACGCACCCGGTGGAAAGACTGCACCGTTATCAACCCGCTTAAGTAGCTTGTTCATGTCGCGTGCAAAAGCGATAACACCCGCTGACTCACTGCCATCAGATAACGCTTTTAATTCAGCGTCTAAAGCTGCAACGTCTTCAACGAACTTCGCGTTAGTGTTTCGGATTTTAGAAAAATCGCGAGATATTTCAGCCATCGGCGCGGCCACTGAGTCAAACAAAGCACCACGACGCGATGTCGGATCAACAGGGACTTCTTGAGAGCTATCGCCCCAACCTGGTTGATCGTCTCGTGCCTGAATGATTGCAGCATCAGCCCCTTCCGGTAGCTCGCCCGCTTCAAGAATCGCTGTCAGATCATCGATACGTTGTGAAACGCCTGTGATTGCCTGAAGCGTTTCGTTGTCGACACTACCTTCAGCTGCCATCGATGTCAGGATAGTCTGAGCCCTGTCCAAGTAAGGCTGAAGCTCCGCTCGCTCTTGGTCCGAATAGTCTGCACTACCTAAGTCGGCCGTTATCCTGGCGAGTTGACCATTTTCACGCGCGAGAATGATCGTACCTTTAGGCAAACGCGTATCGAAAGGAAATGATGAGCGCATAGGGTGAACAGCGGTATTAACCTTGGCCACCTGACACAACTCGTTTGCGGCTTGCGGGAAAAATGCTCGCGCTGCATCCCAAGAGAAATACAACCACACCAACAATATGGTGGCGACACCTGACACGATCCAGTGCCAGCCCCCTAACGCTTTTACTGGGTTACCGAATACGGCATCGGTCTTCTCATTTTTGATTAGTCGTCGACCGTATATCCAGCAAGAAATCAATGCCAAGAAAAGACCGATGAATAGGGCTCCGATAACTAAGCCTCTTAAACCTACAGCACTCATGATGACGCTGTCCCCATGATTTCTTCTTCCATATTCCAAATCATGGAGAGTATTTCCTCACGCGTTTGCGCAAATTCGCTGTTGTTCTTGATGTCGCGAGGGTCCTGCTCCAGACCAAGCTCAGCGAACGGCAGGGAATATTCTTTATGTAGACGACCAGGACGCGGTGCCATGACAAATAGGCGCTCACCTAACAGCAATGCTTCTTCCACTGAGTGAGTGATGATCATGATTGTCTTGCCCGTCTCTTTCCAGATTTTCAACACGAGAGACTGCATCTTTTCTCTCGTCAGTGCGTCAAGAGCTCCGAGAGGTTCATCCATCAGGATGAGGTCTGGATCGTTAATGAGGCAGCGGGCCAAAGCGACGCGTTGTTGCATACCACCTGAAAGCTGATAGGTAGGCGTGTCACCAAATCCTTGCAGACCAACAATTTCCAGCCACTCCTCCACTTTTCGAGCAGTCTCTTTTTTGTTGGCGTTTTTCATGCGCAAACCGAAATCGACATTTTCCGATACGGTGAGCCATTCGAACAATGCCCCTTGCTGGAACACCATGCCTCGCTCTACACCGGGACCATCAATTTCCTGGTCCCCCAAGGTTAATAGTCCGCCAGTGGGTCGAAGAAAACCGGCGATTAAATTGAGTAGAGTCGTCTTCCCACAACCGGAGGGCCCCAGAACGGAAAGCAGCTCTCCCTCCTTGAGCGTAAAACTGACATTTTTCAACGCGCGGACAACATCACCGTTTGGCGTGGTAAATGTCATATCGATCGCGTCAGCAATCAGATCGCTCATAAAATACTCCATGGATTGGTCGCGGTAGTGTAGCTTGCCGGACCAGCCGACTACTAGCCAATTAAATAGGTTAAGGGTGTCATTTTTTAAAGTCAGAAATCACGAAACCGCATGGGATCGGGCTTTTTATGATTTTGCCATTGGGCACAGTTTTGAACCACATGTGGAGCCATGCTATTGTCAGCACAAGAGATTGGCCTCAGGGGTTGGTAATTCGTCATCATATGGGTACGATAGGCACTCTGGTGTGCAAGATTAACGGCACAATATTACATGTCACGAAATCATAATTTTTTCTTCGATAAAGACGGCACTCCACGCGCTAGAGGGCCTGTCGCCGAAAAAACTCTCATGAACTTCCTGGAGCAAGATGTACAGGGGAGCGATCATATCTGCAGAGATCTCATGGACGATCTCACCGCAATTGAGGATGAAACAGACGAATCTCGCGAATTTATCGGTAACGCTCATTGCATTACCTTCTCCCCCACTGGTGTGAGCATTGCCATCAATGAGCCAGCGGAAGTGTTAACTGAAGGCGAACACACCCACAGCGAAACCACCTACCAGGTCGGTTTAAAGCACTTTCGTGAAATTCTCGAAGACTGGGAAGCCTTCATCCTTGATGATCAGATAGACAATTCGTTGGGTGAAGACGAGTACACCTGAACACTGATAACCTCCCCAGACGTTTTTTCTGTGCGCGGATGGAAGCGCGCTAATCAATTAGGGTGATATTCTTGACCTTCGCATTTACAAGGTCAGATCATGAGCAATATTCTGGACACCCTCTTTGCCGACGAAAATAAGGCAGTGATTGACGAAGTTCAAAAAAACTTCAATCTCAGTGAGAAAGAAACTCGCGCCGCAGTCGAAGAACTTATTCCTGCACTGTCTCGAGGCCTGCAAAAGAACACTGAAAATGGCCAAGGCATGGATGATCTGCTTGAGGCTCTACGTACCGGCAGCCATAAGCAGTATATGGAGAAACCCGGAACCCTTAGTGCCCCCGATACCACCAAAGACGGCAACGATATTCTTGGTCATATATTCGGCGATAAGAAAGTCAGCCGTGAAGTCGCTAACCGAGCGTCCAAGACATCTGGGCTGAGCAGTACCGTGCTGAAAAAAATGTTGCCCATAGTTGCCTCTCTAGTGATGGGTGCATTGAGTAAAAAAGTTATTGGTGGCTCGGCAACAAACACCCGCGCAGGCAGCGGCGGTCTTCTGACCTCGCTATTGGACGGTGATAGGGATGGATCCATCTGGGATGACGTTCTCGGTATGGCTGCTAAAACCATGTTGCGATAACGCAACTCCCTTACTCAAAGGAACAGGCTAAATGTTGAAACAACTAATTCTGGATGCTAACAAATGCACCAGCTGTGTTCAGTGCGAACTTGCCTGTTCACTTGAGCACGAGGGTTTATTTGCACCTGCGTTTTCAAGAATAAAAGTATTCGAATTCGAACACGGCAAACGTAACGTTCCCTACACCTGCACACAATGCGAAGAGGCATGGTGCATGAAGGCCTGCCCTACTGATGCAATAAGCATCAACCAAGAGTTAGGAACCAAAGTCGTAAACGATTCACTGTGTGTCGGTTGTAAAGTGTGCACCATGGCTTGCCCGTACGGCACTATCAACTTCAACACCCGAAGCGGTAAGGTTACTAAATGCAACCTATGCGACGGCGATCCAAAGTGTGCTGAGGCCTGCCCTACCGGTGCCATTACTTATGCTGTTCCAGCTGGAGCAAATACATGAGTTGGCATAACAGAGTCTTGATAGCGAATCTATCGGATGGCACTACCCGGGTCGAACCATTAAACACACAATGGCGAGATGACTACTTAGGTTCGCGTGGCTTAGCCACCAAGTACCTTATGGAAATGATGGACCCAACTGTCGATGCTATGTCGCCAGAGAATGTCCTTATTTTTGCTACTGGCCCACTCACGGGCACCATGGCATCAACCGGTGGTCGCTATGCTGTGGTCACAAAAGGCCCATTAACTAACGCAATTGCTTGCTCTAACTCGGGTGGTAAGTTCGGCGCAGAACTAAAGTTTGCCGGATACGACTTACTTATTTTGGAGGGGCGTGCAAAATCACCTGTCTATTTACTGATTCAAGATGAGCAAGTCACTATCGAACCTGCTGATCAGTATTGGGGCACCACCGTTTGGCATACAGAAGAAACCATCAAAGAAGCACACAAAGACCCACAAATTAAGGTCGCATCTATTGGCGTGGCTGGTGAAGTTGGCGTTCGCTATGCGTGTGTTGTTAACGATTTACACCGAGCTGCAGGACGCTCCGGTGTTGGCGCTGTTATGGGCTCCAAAAACTTGAAAGCGATTGCGGTTCGTGGAACACGCGGTGTCAACGTAGACGACCCTGCGCACTTCATGAAGGTGGTCACCCACACGCATAAACTACTGGAAGACAACGCAGGTCGAAAAGATCTCACCGAGTTCGGTACAAACGCCATGATTGATACCATGAATGCGTTTGGCGGACTACCGACACGCAACTTCCAAGATGTGATGTTCGAAGGCACCGACAAAGTAAACCCGAGTGCAATGATTGATGCTAACGAAAACGGGCATACCAATTTAATTACTAACAAAGCTTGCTTTGGTTGCACTATTGGTTGTGGACGCATCGCGCACATTGACAAGAACCATTGGGCCATCAGAGACCGGCCTCAGTACCACCACGCGTCGGGTGGTTTGGAATATGAAACAGCCTTTGCTTTTGGTCCTGTTATTGGCGTGGACGATATCGATGCCTTAACGTTTGCCGGCTATCTTATGAACGAGCATGGCATGGATCCTATTTCATTCGGTGTGACGCTAGCTGCTGCTATGGAATTGTATGAGTTAGGCATAATCACGCAAGAAGAAACTGATGGTATCGCGCTCAATTTTGGTAACGCTGAAGCCTTAACGATCATGGCTGAGAAAACCGGACTGCATCAAGGGTTTGGGAAAATGCTCGGCTTAGGCGCCAAACGCCTGTGCGAACATTATGGCCGCCCAGAACTTGCCATGGTTGTTAAAGGGCAAGAGTTCGCTGGTTATGATTCTCGTGCTCAGCAAGGAATGGGCTTAGGGTACGCCACAAGTAATCGAGGAGCCTGCCATCTGAAGCACGATGTATTTGCCGAAGACATGGAAGATCAAAGTGGCAATGGTAAGGCTGCGCCGTGCAAGCACTCTCAAGACAAAATTGCCATGGTCGACTCCATGGGTATTTGTATATTCACGTTGGCTGCTTGGGACGTCGACGAATTGCAGCAACAAGTCAGTGCAGCCTGTGGCGACGATTGGACGCAAGAGCGTCTGATGGTTACCGGGGAAAGAATATGGAATTTAGAACGGTTGTTTAATCTTCGCGCAGGCTTAACCAAAGCTGACGATACTCTACCGCCAAGACTGCTAGAGACTCCCTGCCCTGCAGGTGTCGCAAAGGGTCGTGTTGCTGAGCTCGATATCATGCTGCCTGAGTACTACTCTTTACGAGGCTGGAACGATCAAGGTCTACCGACAAACGACACGCTAGGACGATTAAAACTGGGCGAGTACAGTGCCTCTTAAAATCAAACTAGGTGGACCCTTGGTTCGTTACAAGCCTAAAGGTACGGTGGGCAACACCGTAGTAATCGACAGTGTAGATGGACTGACACTGAGCGCTTTATTGGCTGATTTGAATGTCCCTGACGAGCAACGGTTGCTCGTCATCCTCAACGGTACAGTTATTCCCAGCGATACTTACACAAGCACCCTGTTGTCCGATAACGACGACTTAGCGTTAATGCCGCCTATTCAGGCAGGCTAGCGCCCCAAACTGTCGGTTTTAACAATTCGTAACCGTGATGCCGTGCTGCGTTGCGTATTGTATTGGTTGGTCGTGTGAGCGACCACTGCGTCTCGCAAGAGGGAACTTGCGACGATGCAATAACCTGAAAATGTTGTATTTGTCAGGAAACATCCTATAAAAAGTCTAGGCATTTACTTAGACAGGAGAGGCATCTTGGGCAACAACCTACATAACGTAACTCGTAACTTACGTGAACTGATCAAGACTTTGCCAGCAGTAAAGGCAAATTGCAGTGCCGAAGTCATTAAACGGCACCTTCAGCTGATTGCACACTTTCAAAAACAGTACGACCTACTCATAACGACACGTGGCAACGTCGCCCCCGTCTAGTTAGTAATGATTCTCATTACCCTTTCGGTAGCCTGCATCAATTAACGTTTAGTGACCTTTGGCCGTTGAACCTCCAAACGGCACGAATGTCGTATACAGTATTGAACGCATTCTTATTTAACCTAGAAAGGAACTTCCTATGACCGATATCAACCGTCGTAAGTTTGTAACAATGTTCAGTGCCGGCGCTGCTGCAATTCCTCTTAGCGCTTTGATCACTAGCTTACCAAGCCACGCTGCTGATCCGTTGGTTGACGCTGCATCAGCTCAAGCCGTAGCTCTACAATACGTAGACGTCGGACCAGAGGGAAAAATGTGCATCTCTTGCGCACTCTACACCGGTGAAGCAGGTACATCAGTGGGCGCATGCCCATTGTTTCCAGGTAGCTCAGTCGCTGCCGAAGCATCTTGCAGCGCATTCGTCGCAAAATCGTAATGGTTTAAAGAAAGCTTGCCGCCTCGGCATCTTTCTAAGTTGTGATGTACTTAACGCCCGCCCTTACCGGTGGGCGTTTTCGTTTTCACCGTAAAGAAACGCTAAGGCTTCTTCCAAACTAAAACCGGATAATGTTTATCAATCCACTCATAGATACCGTCGGTTACGTTGTGAACGCCCTCTTACCCGAAACGTTCATCTCCTAGTGATCGCACCTTGGTGTTCTCCAATATCTGTGTGGAAATCGGACAACAACTGTGTGAAAAGTTCTGCAGGTTGGCCTTTATGCTCGTTTTCAGGCTAGCATTTGCCTATCGACATCATTTTCGAGACTTTGAACAATGGCTACAAGCCTTTTAGCCCTACTAGACGACGTTGCCACCATTCTCGACGATGTGGCAGTTATGACCAAGATTGCTGCACGTAAAACCGCAGGGGTGCTTGGAGACGATTTGGCACTCAACGCCCAACAAGTAACCGGTGTAAAGGCTGATAGAGAGCTTCCCGTTGTTTGGGCCGTGGCCAAAGGCTCCGCCCTCAACAAAGTCATATTAGTACCCTTGGCGCTATTAATCAGCGTCATAGCGCCTTGGTTAATCACTCCGCTACTCATGCTGGGTGGCTTATATCTGTGCTTTGAGGGCGTCGAAAAGCTCGCCCACAAATTCCTGCATCCTGAGGAAGCCGAAGAAAAACGCAAGCAGTTGCTCGAAGCTATAAGCAATGAAGGCATAGATATGGTGGAGATGGAAAAGACCAAGATCAAAGGCGCTATCCGAACAGACTTTGTCCTATCGGCTGAAATTATTGTCATAACGCTGGGTACGGTAGGCGCATCGGCGTTTAATGTACAAGTGGCAACGCTCATAGCTATCTCAGCTCTGATGACCGTTGGAGTTTACGGACTTGTCGCCGGTATCGTAAAACTGGATGACGCTGGGATCTATCTGAGCCAAACAACCGCTGAGCGCACACCTGGTCCTGTTAGTCGGGCAATAGGCGGTGGCATTTTGTGGTTTGCTCCATTGCTGATGAAATTTTTATCGGTCGTTGGTACTGCCGCCATGTTCATCGTCGGCGGAGGCATATTGACTCACGGTTTGCATTGGTTAGCCGAAGGCATTGCGCAAGCAGCTAGCAGTGTGTCAGCCCTGCCTGTGTTTGCGGATATCAAAGGCGTAGGTTCAGTTGCAGAGCAGCTCACAGCTACCCTGCTCAACACAGCGGTTGGTATTGCAGCAGGTATTGCAGCCCTACTGCTCGTTATGGCATTTCAAAAGCTACGCGGTAAAAAAACACACTAAAAACTACCCACGTTTTTGAAACATCCTTACTTGGCTGGTGCATCCTGACTGGATGCATCATCAGGGCTTGGCTCGGGTTTTTCCGTTCCAAGCAAACCTAAGCCCGCAGCACGCTGCTCCCATTGCTTTCTTGCTAAGGCTTGCATGTCGGCGGCGTTGTCTTGCTCGTCAACAATCTCAAGACCAAGCAACGTCTCGATAACATCTTCCATCGTAACGATGCCTGCCGTGCCACCAAACTCATCAACAACGATGGCGATGTGTTCGCGCTTGGCCGTAAAGTGACTGAAGAGATCTGGAATAGGAAAATCTTCCTTTACTGTCAGAATATCTCTCCTAATGGTTTCCAGCGATTCTTCGCCATTACCATCCACCAATTGCTTGAGGATCTGGTCTTTTAGAACGTACCCGGTAACGTGATCCTGGGTATTTTCGTAGATAGGAATTCGAGA
The DNA here is from genome assembly GCA_937991945.1 of uncultured Granulosicoccus sp. Classification (GTDB taxonomy): domain Bacteria; phylum Pseudomonadota; class Gammaproteobacteria; order Granulosicoccales; family Granulosicoccaceae; genus Granulosicoccus. Next base: position 4,678 of record CALKLO010000131.1, on the reverse strand, counting down.
AAAGCGAAGGTTAGGCCTAGTATCGTGAAAATCCCTGACACTCATTGTCTGATCGGCCGATACCATAACGGTTCTGGGTGTCATGACGTTCTTGGCAAAAATAGTGTTGAAGCGCAGTAGGTTTCGCAGCATGTTCGACTCGCCCTCGTCGAAAACTCCTTGTTGAGACCCGAGCTCAGCCATTGCGCCAAAATCAGCGCGACTAAATACCGATGCCTCCTTGTCCTTTTTTAAGGCTTTGGTGATGATTTGACTAACAAACACCAACGGCGCTAGCACCCACATAACAAACTTTAAACACTTGACGGTAAAACTTGCCAACTCGCGCCAGTAGTTTGCGCCAATAGTTTTCGGAATAATTTCTGAGAGCAGTAAGATCGCTAGCGTCATGACAACAGGCACAACCGCTGTGGACATGATGGATGCACCCCAGATTTTAGTTGCCTGAGCACCGACACCAATAGCCCCTACCGTGTGGGCAATCGTATTGAGCGTTAGTATGGCCGCTAGAGGGCGATCGATATTATCTTTAAATTCCTTTAGTGTTGTCCCCAGCTCCTCACCATCTTGAATTTTCATTTGGGTGAATGACGGCGTAATGCTCAACAGCACCGCCTCCCAAATGGAACACAGGAAAGAAAAAATAATTGAGACAAACAAGAACACGATTAACAATGTATACATGAGGCCCTGAGTCCATCGACACTTGCGTTGTAGCGTAAGCCCTAGATGGTACCCGATGTTGTCACTAACTGACCGAGAAACAGCCGCAAAGATGACCCCTGACAATCACGATTTCTGGTTCCTACCACTGGGCGGATGTGGAGAAATCGGTATGAACATGAATTTGTACGGTCATGATGAACAATGGTTAATGGTCGATTGTGGAGTCACTTTTCGCGATGCAGACGGCACCAACGGCAGTGGCTATGACATCCAAATGCCAGACCCTGCGTTTATTAGCGAAAAACACGAACAACTACAGGCACTGCTACTAACCCACGCCCATGAGGATCACATTGGCGCTGTCGCACACCTTTGGAAACGCCTACGCTGCCCTGTCTATGCCACCGCATTTACCGCTGAGATGCTGCGTCGTAAACTAGCTGAGCATGGATTACAAGACAAAGTACCCGTGCACTTGGTCGAAGCCGGTGATCGTATACAAATTGGTGTATTCGATGTCGAATGGATCCCCAACACACATTCAATTCCCAGCCCCTGTGGTGTTGTCATCCGAACCGATGTAGGCAGCGTGTTCCATACCGCTGATTGGAAATTGGACCCAGAACCCCAAGTTGGACATCATTTCGAAGAGTCTATCTACAGGCGTGTGGGAGAGTCTGGCATCCAAGCGATGGTGTGCGACTCCACGTGTGCAGATCAACCCGGCCACTCTTTATCCGAGGGTGCGCTGTACGACGGATTGCATGAGCATATTGAAAAAGCATCTGGACGTGTCGTGATTGCATGCTTTGGCAGTAATATCGCGCGCCTACACACTCTGGCGCGCGTGGCAGCCGCTACAAACAGACATCTGGGTTTACTGGGCCGCTCACTCATCAATACGGCTTCGGCGGCTAGAGCGACGGGGCTGTGGCCTAGCGAGGGAAGTTTAGTGCAATCAGAGCACCTCGCTTACCTGCCAAGAGAAACATTGCTGCTCGTAGCAACAGGCAGCCAAGGCGAACCAAGAACAGCATTGAACAGACTCAGCCACGATAGCTTTCGAGATCTCTCTTTGGAGGAAGGCGACACCGTCATCTTCAGTGCTAGAGCGATTCCGGGCAACGAGAAGTCAATTGAGCAGCTAATCGCTCGACTTGAAGCTCGTGGCATACACATCATGACGCCAGACAAATCAACGAAGCCGATTCACGCCTCTGGGCACCCGGGCGCTGAAGAATTGCGCACGCTATACAGCTGGATTAAACCTCAAGTCGTTATTCCAGTGCACGGTGAAAAGAGCCATTTAGTCGCGCAAAGCGCTCTGGCCAAGGATTGTGGAATAGAGAGACAGCTAACAGGTCAAAATGGGGATCTGTTCATGATCGCACCGACTACCGCTATCCGTAGGAATGCAGTGCCATGCAATCGCTTAGGGGTCGGTAAAAAAAGCTTGGAAATAATAAGCGAACGCGTAACGCTCAGCTAGCCAAATACAACTGATCGAATTCAGCCTCAACTAGCGATTGCTCTTTCACAGGTGTTAGGCGATAACCTACGTTTCGCAGTCGTTTTAGTTGCCAACCATTTTCCGTATTGAGCAGTAGCTTCTTTCGTAATCGGCATGTTGCTGTGTCAATGCGCCGAGTGTCGTTAGAGGTAGGCAATGACCAAACCGAGGTCATTAGCTCACTGTTGCACACCATTCTGTGCCGATTAGAAAATAAATAATAAGCTAGCTCATATTCCTTTGGGCTCAGATCAATAATAATTCCTCGCCGAATTACTCTGCGTTTCCTGGTATCAAAATGAATGTCGCCCACAGAGAATGATTCGTCTGAGCTAATTCCGTTGGGACGCAGTGCTGCCTCAATACGAGCTTGCAGTAAAGACTCAGGCTCACTTAAATTGAAAAAGTAGTGAGCGCCACTGTTAAGCAGTGAGACAACCGTCTGCTCAGACTCACAATCGGATAACACGATAACGCACTGCTCTGGTGGCAACTGAGCTAATGCCTGCGGTTGCAAACGGGTGGATTTTCTATGGCAAATCACAGTAGCTACGTACTGTTCTGAGTATTCAGGCCTGCCCTCCGCAGTTTGTGCCAAAGAGGAGATATCAGACAATCTTTCACTACGGTAGCCACTGCGCATTAATAGCTCTGAAGCCATCTTCGCGTCGGTATGGCATTCGGAAACTACGAACACAGATTCATTTTCTATTCGACAATCCACCGATCGTAAATAGTTGTTTGAAATCTGCGCGTTTACAAAAGGCATTCCTAGAACTCCAAAGAATAATAGTTACACGGTATTAATGTTAATACTCATGCCAGTGGCCCAAGAGATACAAGCCATAACGATTAAGGACCACCCGCACCCGTCACTACGAGCTACATCTATGGTGATCGCACAGCAAAGAAACTTACAACATAACCACAGTTGTATTATTTAATCTGCTTATTGGAGAAAGCTTAGTATACACACAGTATTTCCTTAACTAACTTTCGTATAGTTTTTGGATTTCTTCATATTTATCAACGTGTTTTACTCGATATATCATCAGTTAATTTATGTAAAACCGTTGAGATAAGGTAGATAACGATATGAAATTTAATGATTAGCGAAAATAGTGCAACATGTTACAGATTGCCCATGCATGCTCACTGATTCGCTACATTGCCCAGCTTTGCTCTCACAGCGCGATCAGAGGCGTATTTGGACCAAGTCAGCGTTAGGGTATGGACCCAGCCTAAAGTCTTGAGCGCCGTGTTTAGCTTGCATCACCTATGAATAAACCTTCTGTGAGCAACCCAACGAAAAAAGCGAATCCTCACCAGTGGCAAGGATTCGCTTTTTCAAAGTATGGCTATGCCAGCTAGTCTGGCGACAAGCGGTAGCCGATGATGAAGTGACGCTTACTGCGCAAGCGGCATACCATACATATCTACACCATTTAACTGCATACCATCTGGCCCCAGACTCTGTGGATCAGCGACCCAGGGACTCATACAACTGGGATCTTCGACACAAGGATCGGTAAGCGCTTCGAGGAATGAAACCAATTCCGCTTGTTCAGTCGCTGTTAAATCAGCGTTTAAAAATTCAATTTCACCGCTGTTGCGATCCAACTGCAACTCCTGTAACGCAAGTTGAGTATTCGCTAGAGTATCTGGATACAGGGTGCTGCAATCGGCCATGGTGCTAAATTGTTCGACACCACATACCCCACCGCGAGCAAACCAGTTGTCTATTGATTCGACCGGGTCGCTGTAGTGTGCAACCACCTGCTCCAACGTATCGAAAGCGCCTGCATGTCCGTAAGGTCCGGTTACAGAAACATTGAGTAGCGTCGGTGTACGGAATTTATAACGATCAGCACTATCGCCAGTTTCACGCTCTCGACCAAAGTCATCTACGTTACCGTTGCCTTTGCCTTCACCTATCTGAATAGCTGCGATGTTGTGCATGCCTTCATCAGTGAAGAAGTCTCCTGAATGACAATTTGAACAGCCGGCACCACCGTCCGCAACGCTTGTATAGAACAACATAGCACCGCGCTTTTGCTCAGCCGTCATAGCTGACATATCTCCGCCAACCCAACGATTAAACGGATTATCAGTAAACACCATAGAACGTTCGTATTCGGCAAGTGCTGCTGCAATGTTGCTATAGATGATGAGTTCTTCGGCACTGCCTGTAGGTTCGTCAAATGCAGCTTGAAAACGCGCTAGCCACGTGTTGACAGGCATTTCTCCAGCACCGTCGCCATAGTCCCCTAAACGAGCAGCCAAACGAGCCCTTAACGTGGCGTTGTCAGCACCTGCAAGAAATTCAGCGGTTCGCATTTCGGCAGCTGAGGTCACAGGAAAGTGAGCTTGTGCAGCAGTAAGATTACCCCCAGCTCCAGGGGCTGCTACATTAAATGCAGACTCTGGTGTTCTGATTGAACCACCCAATCCGTTATCAGATGCCGTTGGCTCTAAGTTTTCTATGCGCCCGTCCCAAAACAA
>CALKLO010000130.1 GCA_937991945.1 uncultured Granulosicoccus sp. | reverse complement strand
GATCATAGGGGCAGGTTTGGCCGGTTGCTGGCTTGCACGAATACTGGCAGAGCAAGGCATAGCTGTATTACTGTTCGAACAAAAATCAGCGGTTGCAACAGAAGCGTCTGGAAATCCAGCCGGCATCGTAAAGCCCTTTGTGACGCGAAGCCCGAGCTCGGGTATGTCCTTTCACTGCCAAGCCCACGCGTTTTTAATTGACCAGCTGGCAGTGCTAAACCTAGAGAACGCAGCCGGTTTTAGTCGCTGTGGCGTGATGCAAATGGTGCAAGATGCCTACCCTGCCTCTGAGCACTACAGCAATCTGAAAAATGCTAGCGCAGAACAACAGGCAGGTACCGCTCTCAACTCAAATACACTCTTGTTTGTGAACAGTGGTTGGCTCAATCCAAATAAACTCTGTGAGTCGCTCGTTGAGCATCCTTTAATACAACTCAAACTCGGCACCCAAGTTGCTCAATGGTCACCTCAAGGTCACGGTGTTGCACACACGCTAAAATTGAGCGACGGCAACGTTGTACACGCATCGCAATTAGTCATAACAACCGGTGCGGCTACACACTTGATACCAGGGCACGAACACATCCCGTTCGTGCCAGCTAGAGGGCAAATAAGCCGCTTTGCACTGGCACAATCAGTCGAAGCACCTCAATGCGTTATCAGCGGAAAGCACTATGTCATTCCTGATAAGCGGAGCGTATTGGTTGGCGCTACATTTGAACGCGGTAATAGCAGTAACAGCGTGACTGACGCTGATCATGCGGTGAACTTTGCAGGCTTACGGCAACTCCTGCCTAAGCTAAGCGTAGAGCCTAAGGCAATAGATGGCTATGCAGGTGTTAGAGCAACAACACCTGATCGACTCCCAGTCGTTGGCCCCATACCTGATTTTGTACAGGCGTCATCTGTCTACCACGATATTCGACACGGGAAATTACTGCACACCTATCCACAGCTACCGTGCATTGACGGCGCCTACTTGATGGGAGGGCTCGGCTCTAGAGGTATTGTGACCGCACCTTTTTGCGCACAGTTATTGGCCAATTACCTGAGCGCCAACACGGGTCGTTCCACCGTAAATATTCAGCAAGACCCTGTACCAGCAGACGTCAACACAACAGATTTAAATGACTGGGCCCCAGTATTGAATCCGGCTAGGTTCCTAATACGCAATCTTAAGCGCAGTACAGCCTAAAACCGCTGAGCGTTCGCGTTAAGAAGTAGCCGCAGTGCTGGCCACAACGGTATACTGGACTCATTCTCACACGCGCATGTTGGACCGATATGAACGCTACACCGACAGGGACATCAGACGACGTCACCGCAACAGCGGAACAGTCAAAAGTGGACCTTGACCATGTGTTCAGTCCGCCCACGCGTGATGAATGGCTGGCTACTGCATTGTCAGGATTACCAAACCACGATTCCTTAGAGAGTCTTGCCACACAAACGTTAGATGGGTTAAACATTCAGGTCCTCTACGATGTCGGTGTTGCAAACCCCCAACAACACCTCGGCCAACACGTAGCTATAGCGGGTGCTTGGGACAATCGACTTTGTATGTCCAACATTGGCGACGAATCAACAGCTAATAAAAAACTGATTGATGGACTTGAACACGGCAATGCATCACTCGAGTTATCAGTTGACGAAAAAACTGACCTTGCAACCCTATTAAGCGGGGTCAAACTTGGCATATCAACAGTTAGCTTTCGAGCGGGCTCTCACTATGAAAAAACAGCTGATAAATTCCATAGCCTTTTAAGCTCGCAGTCTATTGATAGTGAAACAATTCACTGCTCATTCAACGCTGACCCTATCGGCGCTTGGCTTAGCGGGGAGTCACCAAGTGAACTTGACCAGGATGCACTAAAGACAATGGCAAGCTTTGCACATAAGCAAAGTATCGACATGCCAAACGCAACTGCAATATTGGTAGATACCACCATCCATCACAATGCTGGAGCTTCTGCACAGCAAGAGCTAACTGCTGCGATGTTGACTGCCACTGTTTATTTGGAAGCGTTGATCGATGAGGGGCTAAGTATCGATAACGCCAGTCAGCTCATTGTGTTTCAAATGGCTTGCGATGCCGATGTATTAATGGGCATAGTGAAACTACGCAGCTTAAATACACTATGGCAACACGTACTGCGTGAAATGGCAGGCTTACACAATGCGGAAGTATCAGCTACCAGCTTGCAGGCAAACATCGTGGTAGAGACATCCAAACGTTATTTATCAACACTTGATTACTGGAACAACCACCTAAGAAACATCGCTGCTTGTACTGCTGCTGCGCTGAGTAGTGTGAAGACAATAGTGGTTCATCCTCATGATCAAATCGCTCAATGGCACGCTGATGCTGATACGAGCTTGGGCGAGCGCATAGCTCGAAACCTACCTATCATTCTGGATCGTGAATGTGGTTTGACAAAAGTCACTGACCCAACAGCAGGCTCGTACGCCATAGAAACACTAACGCAACAATTAGTAGACCAATGCTGGGATACACTAAGCGACATAGATTCGCCTAGCGCCTGGTTGCAACTACTGACATCAGGTCAATGGCAGCAATCGCTAAGCGATACTCATGCACAACGAGTGGCTCGTTTGGAAAACCATCACAGCATTATGATTGGAGTCAATAAGTTTCAAGCGGATGTAACCGAGCAACCCTCACAAAACAATAAAACGTTAGCAGCTACAGCTGCGAAGCTTAAGCTAGTGCGTGATGCCGAATTTTTCGAAGGAGCCGCACGATGAGCGCATCCATGTTCACGTTTTCCAAAGCGAGTCGCCCGGGCGCTCTTAACTCTGTACCCACGCCTAACGATAGCGACACTCGGCACGACACACCTGAAGGTATAGCATTAAAAACTCAGTACGACGTTACTGATCGTGAAGCTTCCGGTTACCAAAAAGACTTCCCTGGTTTCGCACCGTATACACGGGGCCCCTACCCGACCATGTACGTTTCACGTCCGTGGACAGTGCGTCAGTACGCTGGGTTTTCAACAGCTGAAGACAGTAACGCATTTTACAAACGTAACTTGGCGGCAGGACAAAAGGGTTTGTCCATAGCGTTTGATCTCCCCACCCATCGAGGCTATGACTCCGATCACCCTCGAGTGACCAGTGATGTAGGAATGGCAGGCGTGGCCATTGACTCCATACTGGACATGGAAATTTTATTTGATCAAATTCCACTGGATAAAATGAGCGTGTCCATGACTATGAACGGTGCTGTTTTACCGATCATGGCGCTCTATATATTAGCGGCTGAAGAACAAGGTGTAGCACCTGAGAAGCTGACCGGCACCATCCAGAATGACATCCTAAAAGAATTCATGGTGCGCAATACCTATATTTATCCGCCTGCACCTTCGATGAAAATAATTGCTGATATTTTTTCTTTCACATCACAAAAAATGCCTAAGTTCAACAGCATTAGTATTTCCGGTTATCACATGCAAGAAGCGGGTGCGACAGCAGACTTAGAATTAGCCTACACACTGGCTGATGGCGTCGAGTACTTACGCACAGGTATAGCCGCCGGCATGGATGTAGATAGCTTTGCACCTCGCTTGTCATTCTTTTGGGCAATTGGCATGAACCACTACATGGAAGTAGCTAAACTTCGTGCCGCGCGCTTATTGTGGGCCAAGCTGGTAAAAACCTTTAATCCAAAAAACCCACGCTCATTAAGTTTGCGTACGCATTGTCAAACCTCTGGTTGGAGCCTTACGGCACAAGATGTTTATAACAATGTAACCAGAACCGGCATAGAAGCTATGGCTGCAGTGGCCGGACATACTCAGTCGCTACACACGAATGCCTTTGATGAAGCACTGGCCTTACCGACTGATTTTTCTGCACGCATCGCTCGAAACACGCAGTTATTTCTGCAACACGAAAGTGGACTTTGCAACACCGTGGATCCTTGGGGTGGCAGTCACTTCATGGAAACGCTGACCCGTGAATTAGCGCAAAAAGCCTGGACGCATATTCAAGAAATTGAAGACAAGGGAGGAATGGCACAAGCTATTGAGGCTGGCATTCCTAAGCTTCGCATAGAAGAAGCGGCGGCCCGCACACAAGCTCGCATAGATGCCGGCCAACAAACTGTTGTAGGCATCAATGAACTCGTACTCGAAAACGAAGAACCTGTCGATGTACTGAAAGTAGACAACGCTAAAGTGCGAGAACAACAACTCGAACGCTTAACTCGATTACGCCGCGATCGCGACCCCGAGGCTCACCAACAAGCGCTCAATGCCCTCACCCAAGCGGCTAAAGAGGAAACGGGTAACTTGCTGGAACTTGCGGTCAATGCGGCCAGAGCGAGAGCCACGGTAGGCGAAATATCTGACGCATTAGAAAGCGTATTTGGTAGACACACTGCACGAATTCAATCGATCCAAGGAGTTTATATCCACGCCATGGCTTCCAGTGAAAAACTGCCACTTATCGAAAAACGAGTGACTCATTTCATGCAATGTGATGGACGCCGTCCCCGCATTCTTATCGCCAAGATGGGACAAGATGGCCATGATCGCGGTCAAAAAGTTATCGCAACGGCCTTTGCTGATTTAGGTTTTGATGTGGACATCGGCCCCCTGTTTCAAACCCCTGAAGAAGTCGCCCGACAGGCCGTAGACAACGACGTTCATATCGTTGGAGCAAGCTCGCTGGCGGCAGGACACCTAACGCTAGTGCCTGAGCTAAAATCGGCTCTTGCCCAACTCGGACGCGAGGATATCCAAATAGTGGTAGGTGGCGTCATCCCCCCTCAAGATGTTCCAACCTTGATCGATGCAGGAGCTGCTGCCGTGTTTCCTCCGGGCACTGTCATTGCTGATGCGGCAACACAACTGCTTGACACATTACTCGAGGAGCTTGGCTATGACCCTGTCCCTGCTCATACGGATGCCTCGTAAACAATGCCAAAATTTGCGTTAAACAGCGAAGAATTAGCGTATGGCGTGCTCGCTCGCGAGCGCAGAATCCTCTCACGCGCTATTACGCTAACTGAGTCCAGCTTGCCTGCTCACCGCGATTTAGCGCAAGCCACCTTACAAAAGCTATTACCCAGAACCGGCAAAGCTATACGGGTTGGTATTAGCGGCGTTCCTGGCGTGGGAAAAAGTACGTTTATAGAGGCCCTCGGACTCCGGTTGATTGAACAAGGTCATCGAGTGGCCGTGTTAGCCATTGACCCCAGTAGCCAGCGTAGCGGCGGTAGCATCTTGGGTGACAAGACGCGCATGACATCCCTGTCGTTAAACGACAACGCCTACATACGTCCATCGCCCACCAGTGGACACCTGGGCGGTGTAACTCGCGTAACCCGCGAATCACTGCTCCTGTGTGAAGCCGCAGGTTTTGACGTCATTCTGGTGGAAACAGTCGGTGTAGGACAATCCGAAACGGTTGTGTCGGAGATGGTCGATTGTTATTTAGTACTCATGCTTCCAGGTGCAGGCGATGAGCTGCAAGGGATTAAAAAAGGCGTTCTTGAACTGGCCGACATCATTGCTGTAAACAAAGCAGATGGGCCAGTCAAAATAGAAGCTCAGCACGCAAAAGCTGCCTATCAGCGAGCGTTATCAATACTCCAACCTGGAAGCAGCTGGAAGCCTGTCGCACTAAGCTGCAGCGCTGTGACTGGCGAGGGTCTCGATGAGCTCTGGCAACTCGTACGTAAGCATAGGCGCCAAATGATCGATACTGGCGAGCTAGTTGCTCGCCGTGAGGAACAACGCATCAGCTGGATGTGGTCCATGGTTGAGCAACAGATACTCGCCTCATTACGAGACAACGAGACGTTGAAATCCTTGCTCATCGACACTGAGGCTGCTGTACGCAACCAAACGCTTACAGCGCCCCAGGCCGCTAATGAATTGTTGGTGGCTTGGGCTCGGTCGCGCCTTCCGGACGCTCCTGAACAAGCACCCACGGTGCCGTAACAACGCACCAGAAGTCAGGTTCACGAGCAGTCCAATCTCGCGCGTCATCGTCACTAGCACGATCCACCGAACCTCGGTCCATCCATTCTTTCAACGTCGCTGCATCGTCCTCAGCTAAGACAATAGCGGCGGCAATTAGATCGACATCGTTACCGACACGAATTACCGCCCCTCGAGCAAAATGCTTAACCAGTTCAGACCAGCTGATGACAGCTGTCTCAAGATTCAGATGCGTCTCTAAATCGACGCCGTCTTCTATATCTTTATCAGACGTCATTAGTTCATTTGCGCTATGAAATCGTTAGATCGGGCAATTGATTGATTCATGCGTTCAACCAATATGCCGATATCTCCCTCTAGCTCATCAAACGTTGTCCGCAGGGAGCCAACAGCCTGTGCGTTTAAGTTGTGCTTTAGGTATAAAACATTGTCATACAGTGAGGCCAAAACCGGCTGCATGCTGGCTTCTGAGTCTTTCATGCTTTTAAGCATTTCGACATATCGCGCTTTCGTGTCGCGAAGCTTAGATTCACTGTTTCGACGTAGCACGGCATCAGTGTAGGCCTTGTTTTCTTCTGCCCATTCATCGAATAGATCATCAGCAACGGCTTCTACTTCATCGATTTGCTCGGAGACCTCATCAGCAGCGTCTTTACTGTCGTCGTACTCGTCTTTAAGCGCGTTATAGGCTTTTTTTAGGTCGGTGTTTTCGATAGTGACAATATTGCCAAAGCGCTCTAAGGCATCCTGAAATTCCTCTTGAGCATCTTCCTGCGCATCGCGAGTGTCTTTGACATTACTGACCAAAATATCGCGTTTGTGGATACCGACCTTTTCTAAGGTGTTGTACTTAATGGTGCTACAGCCAGCAGTCAGTGCAACCGAAGTTAACAGGACTATTTTTGAAATTAGACGCATTGCGTTGCTCAGCCACTCTTGAATTTGGACCAATAATATCATGCACAGGGCTAGGTGCCTGACTTCGTGTTAGCTAAGCACTGGTGTTACCCTGTGCATATTAAATTATCGTAATGGCACATATTTTAACGATCTATGAATATTCGAGACTCGATCCGAACCATTCCTGACTTTCCAAAGCCAGGTATTCAATTCCGAGATGTCACCACGCTATTTGGTGATGCACAGGCGTTTCGCATGGCAATCGATCAGCTCCTGCACCCTTATGCTGGAGCCAGAATAGATAAGGTCGCAGCCCTTGAAGCACGAGGCTTCATCATGGGAGGCGCTATCGCTCATCAGCTGTCTGTCGGATTTGTCCCTATTCGTAAAGCTGGAAAATTACCAGGCCCCTGCACCAGCGAGTCTTACACGCTGGAATACGGCGAAGCGACCATGGAACTGCATGATGGCGCACTAAAGCCTGGCGAACGAGTACTCCTAGTGGATGATCTAATTGCCACCGGCGGCACTTGTGAAGCAGGTATCAAACTCATTCGCAGAAGCGGTGCTTCTGTTATCGGTAGCGCTTTCATTATTGATTTACCCGAATTAGGTGGACGCGCTCGAATCGAAGCACTGGATGTTCCCGTTCATGTGCTGTGCGAATTTGACGGCGACTAATGCTCGGCAACTAATGCATTTAATGCCAAGGCCCCTTTTGCAAGCATGGCGTCATGATTGACGCGTGCAATGATGTCGCTCAACACTGCACTGCCTAACTGAGCAGTACCTACAGGCTCAGCTGCCGGTGCTAACCCAAGGTTAACGGCACCATCACCTAAGTGGTACAGACCCTCCAAACGCTCTAGCGTTTTAAGACCAATACCGTGAACATCTAATAGTTGTTCACGGTATTGAAAAGGGCCATGGGTATTTCGCCACTCAACAATACGCTGTGCTTTTTGCGGTCCAATACCCGGCAGAGCAATTGCCAACTCGGCAGCCGTAGCCGTGTTGATATTGATGAGCTGCTCTGGCATTTCTCGAGCACTGAGTTTAAGCGGGTCATCACTAGCCGCAGAAACATACGCCTTCGCTGGACTGGTGGCGGCACCGTCTACTATGGGCGAATCAGCAGCCATAAGCTCCATGCCTACTAGCAGCAACGCTCCACATATAATCCAGTTTATGTATCGAGTTAGGGCTACTGCTGCGCGTTTCTGCATCCTTGCAGATCTGTTCATGTCGACTCCTGTCATTAAGCATCTGTATACACAGAGATAACAATGAACCGATCGATGCGCCTCTACAACCCAACAGCTTGAAACTACTGTGGGTTCAAACAGTCACAAAAAAAATTATGCGTTAGCCACCGCAGGCTCGTCGCTCACGTCGCTGACATTATTCGTATTTCTGGCGTGCTGAATTATCAGCATCAATGCGAGTTGCACACCGAAAATGAGTGATGCTAACCATAGGTGCAATGGCTGCGCAAACATGGGCAAGTGGAGTCTATCCATGCTCATACCAATGGCGATGGTACCCAGTATGAATACCGCTAACGTCACGCTTAAGCGTCTTAGTATGTTCGACCGAGAATGATTTAAAACTGCAAGAATTAGCCAGCCATTAACCAACACTAACGGGATGGCCAAGTATTTATGAATACTAAAAATGAACGGTAGTCTTTCGATCCATAGGTGCCGATCGGCAAAGTCACTGCTGCGGGCAATCAAGTCGACCGCTTCCCGCACCTGCGTACCTAAAACCAATTGAGCTAACCCGGCAATCATGGCGATGACCATGACGGGATAAAATAGTCGCGGTAAATGATCGATTCGCACGTCGTGGTAGCTCTCTGACGATGCGCGAACCAACGCTGCGATAAGAATGCCCACGATCACTTGCGCGAGCAGCATGTGCAACGTGATTAATCCAGTGTG
>CALKLO010000129.1 GCA_937991945.1 uncultured Granulosicoccus sp. | reverse complement strand
ACAGTATTTACTGCAGCCTTCTATGATCGATACGTAAGCTGATGGACCATCGGCCTTAGGCTCTGGCAAGCAATCGAATTTCTCGATTTCTGGGAAGCTAATATCGACAACGGACTTGCCGCCCTCTTGGCTTTGCTTGAGTAGGTCAGGAAGTCGGTGCAACGTTTGCGGACCAAAGACGACATCTACGTAAGGCGCCCTCTCATTGATGGCCTCACCTTCTTGGCTGGCCACACAACCACCAACCCCAATGATGATGTCTTTCTTAACTTCTTTAAGTTTGCGCCATCGACCTAGCTGGGAAAATACTTTCTCTTGGGCTTTTTCCCGGATAGAGCACGTATTGAGCAGCAAGATGTCGGCTTCCGCGGGGTCGTCAGTCGCCTCCACGGGGCCTTCATCAGCCAATACATCTAGCATTTTCGCGGAGTCGTACTCGTTCATCTGACAACCGTGCGTCTTGATGAATACCTTTCGTGTCATGAATCTACTGATATGTGGTGCGTAAAGAGTGAAGTATACGCTCGTCTGAGCGACCTCGGCGAGGCAGAGCTACCTAGGTGATCGTGAAATTCATTAAATTGGAAGTGATTCGATGACAAACGGCTCCCTACTGACGTAAATCTAGCCATTTTTCATAAAAACGACAAAAACACTCCCAAGAATTTGTTGAGAATCCGCTCGAACACAGAGCCTCACAGAAACAGAGGTCTTTGATTGCCACATTTGTGAATTACAAGGCTTGCTGAACGCCCAATCCTGCCGCTACAGAGCTTCGAGAGTTGTTGATTTGATCAACTGAGAGACAAAAATACGCTTTAACCACCGAATAATCATTACTAATATTTAAACTTTTACAAATCAATAGAACCGTTTCTCCATCAATATGACGTGACATAGCGTTAAACATCAGTGGAAAACCACTAATACGGCAGATCGATATGCTAAATTGCCACAACGAGTTTATGAATTATATAAGTTATATTATTTTATATGCTCGGCATGCAATATGCTTCTTTCCATTACCTTCACAATTAATTCTTTAATACGCACCTGTGGCAACCCCTCCTCGCAATCGCCAATCAGTGGACGAACTCAACGCGCTTCGAAAGCGTGCAGTGGAATTGCGTCTGGAAGGGCGAACTCTTGCCCAGACCGAGCAAGAGGTAGGTCTTACAGCCCCCACGATCATTGCAGCTACGAAAGCCTATCAAGAAGGCGGCTGGGAGTCGGTCGACGTAGGCCCACGCGGCAGACCACGCCTGCACAGCGCTGACACCGATCACGACACGATCAAACAACAGATCCTTTCAAACGCCCTAATCCCTGATCGCTACCCAGAAGAAGGTGTCGAGCTATGGGATTCTGAACGCGTCCAACATTGGACCACCACCCAACAAATAGAGGTGAGTCGCTCCACAGTCGTTAATTGGCTGAAAAAATGGTCACTACAACCTACTAGCCGGTACGCAGCTTTGCGCGACCAACTGGCGCATCAATCAGAAAAACCAGAGTGGCTGACACAGCACGAACGATTTGCCAGACGCGCCAGGCGCTCAGGCAAGACGGTGTTTTGGATATCCAGTCGTCGCCTCGATGACACACATCATCAGGTGTTTGCACATGATCTTCGCGGGCACGCCGTGTGGCTGGTGACGCAAAACACACCCACTGAAACTGACTTCCTCTGTTTTTTAAATTCTCTAAACCAACAAGCTGGGACAGCAAGTGCTCTCGTCCTAGAAGACGACACGTTGCTCCACGACGACACCATCTCGACCTGGCTATCCCATAACCAGATCGAAACAATCGTCTTAAGCGAACCCACAACTCACATCACATCAACTTCGGCAATTCACATGACTCAGACAACGGAAGCTGAAACGCCCACAAGGCCTAGCAGCAACACTCAATCATTGACTCACCTGCAACGACTGGAAGCTGAAAGCATCCATATTATGAGAGAGGTTGTCGCAGAAGCAGACAACCCAGTCATGCTTTATTCGGTAGGCAAAGATAGCGCAGTCATGCTCCACCTAGCGCGCAAAGCATTCTTTCCAGCGGTTCCACCTTTTCCGTTATTGCATGTCGACACAGGCTGGAAATTTAAAGCGATGTACGAATTTCGTGACACCATCACGAAAGAGTACGGCATGGAATTGCTAACGCATATTAACCCTGAAGGTTTGCGTCAGAAGGTGAACCCATTCACCCACGGCTCTGCCATTCACACTGACATCATGAAAACCCAAGGCTTGAAACAAGCGTTGGATGAACACAAATTTGACATCGCTTTTGGCGGCGCTCGACGCGATGAAGAAAAGTCACGCGCCAAAGAACGCGTGTTCTCGTTCAGAAGTGCACAACATCGCTGGGATGCAAAAAATCAACGACCTGAATTGTGGCAACTCTATAACGCACGCAAGCATCGCGATGAGTCCATTCGAGTATTTCCTATATCAAACTGGACAGAATTGGATATTTGGCAATACATCCACCGAGAGAACATTCCAATCGTGCCGCTGTACTTGGCTGCTGAACGCCCTGTCGTGAGTCGCGACGGTTCACTCATTATGGTCGATGATGATCGAATGACTTTAAAAGAAGGTGAAACCCCTGAGATGAAAAGCGTTCGCTTTAGAACACTTGGATGCTACCCACTAACTGGCGCGGTTGAATCCACTGCAAATACGTTAGAGGGCATTATTCAAGAAATGCTGCTTACGCGCACATCAGAACGCCAAGGACGCTTAATTGATCACGACTCCGCTGCGTCTATGGAGAAAAAGAAGGAAGAGGGCTACTTCTAATGCAAAATGAAACTAACGATCTAATTGCCAACGACATCACTGAGTATCTTGATCGTCACGAGCACAAAAGCCTACTTCGCTTTATAACGTGCGGTAGTGTTGATGATGGTAAAAGCACGCTCATCGGGCGATTACTATACGAATCAAAAACACTCTTTGAAGATCAACTAGACACGGTTACCCAAGAGTCTAAAAAATGGGGCACGCAAGGTAAAAATATTGATTTTGCTTTGCTGGTTGATGGTCTTGCAGCTGAAAGAGAACAAGGTATAACCATTGACGTAGCATATCGATTTTTCTCAACCGATAGCCGTAAGTTTATCGTTGCCGATACTCCGGGTCATGAGCAATACACTCGCAACATGGTTACGGGCGCATCCACAGCAGACGTCGCGGTTATTTTATGTGATGCGCGTTACGGACTACTGACACAGACCCGCAGACACAGCTACTTAGCGTCATTGTTAGGCATCAACAATGTGGTTTTGGCCGTCAACAAAATGGATTTGATGGACTACGATCAAGGTGTTTTTGATGACATTCGCGAAGCCTATGCACCGTTTGCAAAATCACTAGGCATTGAGAATGTCACCGCCATTCCTATGTCAGCATTGGCCGGCGATAACATCACAGAGCCTAGCAATAACATGCCCTGGCATCACGGCACCACCCTACTTTCATGGCTCGAAACCGTGGACATCAGTGGTAACAAAATTCAAAACACACCGTTTAGAATGCCTGTTCAATGGGTCAATCGTCCATCACTCGATTTTCGCGGCTATGCCGGCACTATCGCTGCTGGAAAGATCAGCGCCGGGGACCCTATCAGGGTTCAACCGTCTGGACGCACGAGTAACATTGCAAGAATAGTTACTATCGATGGTGATCTTGAAACAGCTATCGCCGGGCAATCAGTCACGTTAACGTTAACTGACGAAATCGATTCATCACGCGGCGATATCATATCAGCCGGTGATGAGCCTGCAAGCGTTGCCGACCAATTTGAAACGACCATCGTTTGGATGCACGATGAACCACTACTAGCAGGTCGACCTTACCTACTCAAGATCGGTACTAAAACTGTTAACGCAACTATCACTAACATTAAATATCAAGTAAACGTCAATACACTAGAAGAAAGTGCAGCGACGCAACTTGAATTGAATGCTATTGGTGTTTGTAATATCAGCACCGATCAGCCAATCGCTTTTGATTCGTACAAAACCAATCGCGATACGGGCGGCTTTATCATGATCGACCGTATCAGCAATGCCACTGTAGGCGCTGGTATGTTGCACTTCTCATTGAGACGAGCAGACAACATCCACCTTCAGGCTACTGATGTTGATAAGTCGGTACGCGCAAGATTGAAAAACCAGAAGCCAGCCGTTGTCTGGTTCACAGGCTTATCGGGAGCGGGGAAATCCACCGTGGCCAACTTGGTTGAAAAATCTCTTACGGCCAAAGGTCACCACACCTACCTGCTAGATGGTGACAACGTTCGTCATGGCTTGAATCGAGATTTGGGCTTTACCGACGCTGACAGAGTTGAAAACATCAGACGTATCGGTGAAGTTGCTCAGTTAATGGTTGATTCTGGTCTTATTGTTCTCACAGCCTTTATCTCCCCTTTCAGATCAGAGCGTGCATTAGCGCGTTCATTGGTCGAGGAAGGCGAATTCATTGAAGTGCATGTCGATACACCACTCAGCGTTGCGGAAGATCGAGACCCTAAGGGATTGTATAAAAAGGCACGTCGTGGCGAATTGGCTCACTTTACGGGAATCGATTCACCGTACGAAGCACCTGAGACCCCTGAAATATTAATCGACACATCGTCACTGACTGCCGAGCAAGCAGCAGAGCGAGTCGTTGCGGAACTCAGACGGCGTGGTATTTTAAACGCCCCTGAATAATATTTGAGACAACGCCATGCGGCGAATGATCATCGACACGGATACGGCATCAGATGATGCCGTAGCCATCATGATGGCTGTACATTCGCCGCATATCAGCGTTGAGGCATTAACGATTGTTGCTGGGAACGTCTCCTTGCGACAAGCGAGTATTAACGCTCGCTATACGCTGGAACTGTGCGAGCAGGATATTCCCGTGTACGAAGGTTGCGACCGCCCTTGGTTAAAAGCAGCTAGCACCGCTGAATGGTTTCACGGCGAAGACGGCATGGGGAACATGAACTACCCCGCCCCAAAGACTTGCGTTAAAAACACGCACGCAGTGACTGCGCTTATCGAAAAATGTAAGCATTCACCTGGCGATATTGAATTAGTCACGCTCGGCCCACTCACCAATATTGCAACCGCACTGAGTATGGAGCCCAAGTTGGCGCAATGGATAAAGCATTGCTACATCATGGGAGGTGCAGCTGGCACCCTCGGAAACGTCACACCGGCTGCCGAATACAATATTTGGTGCGACCCTGAAGCCGCACAAAAGGTCATGAATTCAGGGCTACCGATAACACTTCTGGGCTGGGAGCTTAGCTGTGGCGAGGCAGCGCTTAGCGACAAGCAAATGCACGAGATTGCAAACCTTGGCAGTGCTCGCGCCCGTGTTGCCATCGACTGCAACCGATCAGCCGTCGTAGCATCGCGCGAACTACAGGCTCAAACTGGAATGGCACTGGCAGACCCAGTAGCAATGGCCGTAGCCATAGACCCCGCTATTAGCGTCAAGCAAAAGAGATGCTTCGTCGACATAGAAACTCAGTCGACGCTTACGCGAGGCATGAGTGTTGTGGATCTAAACAACGTGCTGGGTAAAGATCCCAATGCATCAGTATGCCTAGAAATAGACGTGCCGCGCTGGAAATCCCTACTTAGAACCTGCTTGAGCGACGAGTAATTCCCTCAAACATCGAAAGCTACTGCCGCAAATGGACAGTAGCCCCCGTCTAGCAAACAACTGATCGTAGGCTTTACGCCGCAGAACGCTTGTTCTCGAACATACCTTCAACAGCTGGACGACCGTAACGAACGACTTCTTCGATGTTGTTACGATTCACACCCAACTCGGCTAGCTCACGATCTGAGTAAGAGCTAAGTTCTTTTACCGCTTTACGGATTTTTCTGCGAGTTACTTTAGGCGTTGCAACTTGAGATACGACTGGCGCGATGCTCAGCCCTTCTGCCTTGAGGTTAGTACCAGCAGCAATTGCGTCAGCAACGCTGTCCATACGCCATGGCCATGCAGATACACCTTCGATGATCAGATCTCGTGAAAAGCCAAAATCTTCTAGCTGTCGATCGCTCATGCCAAGCAGTTGCTGACGTAGGCGAGACTTGCTGTTGTACATTGCTGCGCTAACGAATGCTTCTTTCAAATTATTGATAATGTTAATCATTTCTCACTTCCCGATAGTCAAAACTCAAAGCACCCTTGTGCCACTGAGCAAATATGTACGAGACTTTTGAATTCATCAATACTCTCGCTACAGGACTATTATGGCGTCCGTGAGAACAAATAATATAGCGATATCTAGTCATTTTATTTGTGAATGAAACAGCATAATCGTCATTCATAAGTCGCCATTACATTCTTTCCAGATGGTATTCTTTTTTGCCATAAATACCCAATTAGACACCCAAGAAAGAAACTACTAATTTAATGCTGATCAAAAAAAGAGCAATTTGAACCACTTTATAAAACCACACCTCTGATAAATGCTGGATAAGTATCCGACCAATAACCGTACCCAACGCCGCGATGGGTACTAACACTAATGCAAGCACGACACTACTTGAGCTGGGAGGCTGAATCGAATAGTAAGGCACTACCTTGGCAAGATTCACTACAGCGAACAAGATAGTCGTGGTACCCGCAAAAATCATCTTCGGCAACTGCTGCGGCAACATGTACACCTGATACGGTGGCGCCCCCGCATGAGAAACAAAGCTGGTGAAGCCAGACATCATCCCCCAAATCATTCCCTTAGCAACTGACGGCGCCCTAGGTGCGTCGTTGACAGATTTTCGAAACCATCGATCCAAGCAAAAACCTATTCCCAACAGACCAATACATAACGACACCATGTCGTCAGAGACCAAGGACGCAGCACTCCAACCTACAATCACACCCAAGATACCCGCAGGGATCAATATCTTTAAGTTGATCAAACTGTACTCACGTCGGTATAACCAAATACCGACAAGATCCGACAGTATGAATATAGGAAGCAGCAACACTGCGGCTACCACGGGAGAGATATACAACGCCAATAATGGAACAGCTAGCATGCCGACCCCTGGCAGCCCACCTTTGGACAATCCGACAAAAAAGGAGGCGAGCAATAACAGCCACAACAGTGGTCCGCCGGCTAACACGGTATCAAGTGTGGGCATGTTAGCGTCTACGTGGTGCTTTCGCGTCGTACCACGTCTTGCATAGCCGTTTAGAAAAAACAGCCCCGGGGATAAACAACAGCAGCATCTGTTGGAAAATTTGGGCGCGAGAATACCATTGTAATTTTCTGGCAGAGGTAATAACTGGATCAATAGCGAGCACATCAAAGCTCATACGGCGCTTCTTGGCCCATCGCTTTAATCGCCGAGACAACAACAATTCCTCGCCTGCATAAACACGAACACTAAAACCGCCAATGGCCTCGAATGCATCGCGTCGGCAAAATACAAAACACCCTGCTGCAAGCTTGGCTTTTTGTGACAACCAATTCCAACCGTTGATAGCGCGAAGAGCTGAGGCCGGAATTTCTTCATCAGCGACAATGGTGGATCCACCGCCAACGACGGTATCAGTGCTGAGCCGAGTAAGCGCATTACTCAGCAGTGTTTCACTACAGCTCGTGTCAGCATCCAAAAAGATGAACGCATCGCCAGAGGCAACTGATGCTCCTGCATTTCGGGCACGGGCTATTTGATTGATTGCCTCAAAAACGACGATGGCACCCGATTGCTCAGCAATAAGCGCCGTATTATCCGACGAATTGTTGTCCACCACGATTAATTCTCCGTGGTGGACACCTTGAGCATCAACGGCTTGCATAACCGCTCGGGCAGATTCTAACGTCTGCCCGATATAAGCCTCTTCATTCCAAGCTGGAATGATAATGGAGTAGTTCATAACACCGACACTCCGTGGCTTATAGGTTTATGCGTTGAATTCACTACCTTCTGTTGTATGCCGCGTATCTTGTTTAACAATAGCGGCAACGGTAGCTTCTAACGTTAAGTGACCTAGTACCTGACCATCGTCAGCAAGCACATTGACCTTAGAAGATTT
>CALKLO010000128.1 GCA_937991945.1 uncultured Granulosicoccus sp. | reverse complement strand
GCTGTCTGGTAGTAAGGTACTGCCAAAGCACCGATATAGATATCGGCTTTGCCTTGTGCACCTACAGCTGCAGTCGTTGCTTGTGAATTGCCTAGCGTCAGGCTAGCTGAAGCAGATTGATCTTTCACTGCTTGCAATGTGTCACGTGTGGACTGAGTTTTGAAAACCCACGTAAGTGCGACTGAATCAGCGGCAATACCGGCACCTGTTGCTGCCAGAATGTGTGTGCGAGTTGCACCTCTCAATAATTCTGATGTGGGGTCTGTCAGAACCGTTTCGCCGGTTAACAAGCTATACACGAAGCCTGGCTCTAATCCGTTTCCATCAACATCTGTGATGCCATTGGTCAAGACCACGAGGTAGTTTGTTTGAGGTTTCAACGGAACGGTTGGAACTAAAACAAGTTGCCCATTAACTTCTTGAGCGGCCATAAGCAAAGGGTTGTCGATTTCGCCAACGATGCCTGTTACCGCTACGGCGGCTTGCGTTGTCACTTCAAAAATACGGATAGTGCTACCAACCACCAGCGATGCAGGATCTAGTGCTTCGCTAACGCCTGTTGACAGAGGGGAGGTTGTTGAGAAACCGTCCATCTGGTTCAAAGCCACTTGCGGGTTTGACAGTTCTTGGTCCGCTGTTGCGCTGATTGGAATGTTTAACGTACCGTCGGTGCTGCCAACAAAAAACAAATTGTTGGGGAAAGGCACGATTGCAGCAGACGGGTTAAACAACGCTTCAGGAGCGCTAGCTGCAGCAACGGCATCTGCACGGGCTTGGCTACTTGCTTCGAAATCGTAGTTGGTATCGCTGGTACACGCTGCAAGTGTTGCAACGAGCGGTGCGACCACTAAAAGGGATTGATATTTCATTGTCATAAGCCTCTAGTTGAATGCCCAGTTGACTTGCGCACTGAGAATGTCAACAGATGGATCGTAAACACCGCGAAGTTCAGTCGCCGTGCCTTCCGATTCAGGGTTAATGTTATCGATTGGAGTTTCGTCTAGGAACAGGTGAGCGTAGCCAACATCAAACGATAGGTTCTTGTTTACTTTGTAGCCTGCGCCAACTGAAAACCACGTGCGGTCGTTGCCTGGAATACGCGCAGTACGACGTTGTGCGCTTGGAATCGCCTCTTCGTCAAATGCAACTCCAGTGCGTAACGTCAGGTTGTTGTTAAGCGAGTAGTTAAGACCTGCTGATAAGCGAAGTACATCTTCCCACTCTTGTACTGAAAGCGTATCTGGTTGAAAAGGGTTGTCATAGACAACACGAAGCTCTTCAAATGAGCTCCAGCCTGTCCAAGTGACATCGGCGAGTAACTCAACGGTTTTGTTTACTTGCCATGCACCTGAAATAGAGAATGTTGCAGGTAGGTCGATAGCAGCGTCTGCACTGACATCGTTTAGGAATCCATCTGTCAAGGGTTGTCCCTCTGCAATTGTGTTGCTGTCCAGAACAGCTTGCAAAGCGGCATTGACATCAAAGTCTGCATCGCCATCGAGTTCATGACTGGTGGAATGTCGGTATGCGACACCAATTTTGACACCTTCTTTAGGTGTGAATAAGGCGCCCAAATTAAAACCGAATGTTGTGGAGTCTCCAGTGATCTCGCCGTAGCCGTCATTAGCCTGGACACCTGGTGTCAGGCCCGCGTTGGCACAATCACCCGATGTAAAGCTTGTGGCAGCGCTTGCTGCTAAACCTAAACACGCAGCGCCTGAATCGACTGCGCTGGCTAATTCAGCAGACAGTTGTTGCAAACTAACGCCAAAGCCTACTGAGACTTTGTCAGAGATTTGATAAGACACGGAAGGGTTGATGTCGATGACACTTACGCCGCTTTTGATGGTGTTGTAACGACCTTTCCAGTCGCGATCATATTCAGTGGATGAACCGTAAGGCACTCCAATGCTTAGACCATAGCTCCACTGGTCATTAACCGGTGCAACGTAATAGAAATTTGGTAGAGCGGTTGTGCCGCCTGGTTCAGCCGTGTCTGGGCCGGATACCGTGCCGCGGCCTAGCGCCTCACCCAATGTTGAGCCTTCATCAGACCAAGAAGTGCTGGTCGTCAAAATGTGAAGTGCAAAGGCGGTTTCCCGACCTTCAATCTGTGACATGCCGGCTGGGTTGAACCACACCGTGGATGCATCAGAGCTAACTGCTGCGGCACCGGCGTACGCGTTACCAAGTCCGGAAGCACCGTGTTCGATCAGTGCGAATCCACCTGCAGTGGCAGTCCCTGACATACCGATCAGGCTGACAATGCCCGCTACAACACCGAGCGGTGCTGCTCGTTTGGGATCTCGAAACATGAAAACTCCTCATTATTGGGTAGATTGGGAGCGCCTTAATTATTGCCTGGCACTCACAAGGTTACGACTACTCGGACGTAATCCGCCAATTATAGGCATTTAGCTGCCTTTATGGCCAAGAGTTTCAGGCGGTAACGGGCCTTATTAGTGCGAAACCGGCGATATTGAGTAAGTTAATCGGAATCTTAGTTGTATTTGCACACGATGGTGCAGCACCTAATGGTGCTGCAGAAGCTCCAGCGCCCCGTTTGGAGCGTATTAATTAAAATATGCACAAAGTTTCATTGAGTGCCAGTTCTTGGGGCAGTGCCCACGTAAAAGCCCTCTGTTGTTGGGTATTTGGGGAACAATTTCTTGAAATACACGCTCTAACCGAAATTAGTGCCCCCCAGTTTGTACCTCATTGATTACACAGCCAGAAATATCGGTAATACTTACAGCACGGAGTATCTGATCGGCACGACAACGATGTAAGCCCATTCTTTTCACCTGAAGGCAGACAACTCGATAATTATGTTCGAATGGTTGTTCAACTACCCAATAGCGATCTGGCGGGATGCAACGCTGGTATTTGACGCTAGCTGGCCTCAGGCCTTTTTAGCCGTTGCTCTGGGTGTCGCGTGCGTGCTCATCGTCATGAGTCTGTGGGGGCGTGCTATCAGCCTAAGCAGGCGACTCATTGTAGGGTTGTTGCAAACTGCGGTGGCCGCAATCCTTTTGGTTATGCTTTGGCAACCAGCGCTGTTGGTTGCCGTCTCTGAACGCTCAGAGAATACCGTTGCCTGGGTTGTAGATCACTCGGTGAGCATGGCGGCCTCAGATGCAGGTGACTCGACAGAGCCTGATGAAGCTTCCGAGCGCTTTCTCATGGCAGTCGACGCTGTTGAGTCTATCGCGCTAGATGAGTCGTTCGAATTTTCTGCAAGCCTCTATGCGTTAGGTCAAGACCTATCCAGCGTTGAGAATATCGAGCAGCTCAAAGAACTTGCACCTAGCGCTAATACGAATATTGCAGGCGGCCTAGATAACTTGCTGGGTACGGTTAATGACACCGCGCTAGCAGCGGTCATCTTACTGTCAGACGGTGCTGATAACTCACTCGGCTTCAATGCCCAATGGTGGAAAACAATAGAGGCGTCCGGAGTTCCAATACATACCGTTGGAGTCGGTGGTTCAAGAGATTTACACGATGTCGAGCTCAGTGATGTCACAGTCCCGGATAGTGTTGCGCCGAACACGCTAGTCAGTGCGCGTCTTCGCATACAGCATGCGCAGGCTCAAAGTGTTCGTGTTCGAGTCACTGCGGGCAAGCAGTTGCTGCTGGCTACTGACATTCAACTGCCAGATGATGTCACCCAGAGTTTGCACACCGTAAGCTTTGCCAGTGGTTCAAGTGGCGTGCGCCAGCTGGAGTTCTTGATAGAGCCTGACACTGTTGAGTCGTCCGTGCCTGACCCCGTACCAGGCAACAACCGACAGCCACGAATACTGCAAGTGGTGGACGCTCCTAAACGCATTTTGTACATCGAAGGTGAGCCGCGTTGGGAATACAAATTCATCCGTCGGGCATTGCATAATAATCCTTCGGTAGACGTCGTGTCATTGCTTCGCACATCACCTAATAAATTTTACCGTCAAGGCGTGGAATCCGCAGAAGAATTGTCTAATGGTTTTCCACGCACTCGCGAAGAACTGTTCAGATACGATGCCGTTATTATTGGTAGCTTCGATGCTGCCGAGTTGGTAACGCAGCAACAAGCGGCATTGCGAGACTTTGTCAGCTTACGTGGCGGTTCGCTTCTCATGCTTGCTGGACGACAAGGTTTGGCAGATGGAGGGTGGGGCAGATCAGTCACAGCGGCTGCATTGCCCGTGGTGCTCAATAACAGAATAAACAGCCAAACCTTTACGCGTAAGCGTTGGCAGGCAGCGCCAACGTTGGCAGGTTTGCGCACGCCATGGCTACAACTCACTGATGAAGGCGCTAATAATCTGGATGCTTGGCAGAGTCTTCCTGCATTGTCGGATTTTCAAAGCGTGGGCCAGCCTAAGCCAGGTGCTGTCACTCTGCTCGAGAGAGTCTCTGTTAATCAGCCAATTTTAGAAACTCAACCTTTGTTTGTGACTCAGCGTTATGGCAAAGGTCGAAGTAGTGTTCTAGGTACTAGTGGTACGTGGCGTTGGCAAATGAGCTTGCCATCAACCGATGATCGTCACGAACGATTTTGGGTGCAGATGTTAAGTTCACTGGTTGACGGTGTGCTTCCGCGAGTCAATGTCGATTTAAAACAAGCGGTACTGCGCGATGCGCAGACAGCATCGGTCAGTGTTACTGCATTCAACCCTGACTACACAGCGCTAGTGCAAACCGCTTACCCAGTGCGATTAACTGCACCAGACGGTGGCACCACTACGCTACAGCTCTACGCTGATGAGGAGCACCCCGGTCGCTACAGTGGCGATATTCCGGTGGGGATGCCAGGTGCCTATTCCGTGTTAGCGCTATCGTCAGTAAACGGCGAGTCACCCTCTCAGTTGCCGCAAACGGTTGAACGTTGGTGGGTGGGTGAAACTAATAATGCAGAGCTTTATAACAGCGAGCTTAATGACGAGCTCATGCGGCGCATAGCGAATGTGACAGGCGGAACCTACGTGGCGTTAGCTGATGTTGATAAGCTGCGTGACATCGTGGTGCAGAGCAATGCCGCATTGAAGCGTGAAAGTCGACTACCGTTGTGGAACATGCCTTTCTTCTTTCTATGTCTGTTGTTGTTTAAGCTGGTTGAGTGGCTGTTGAGATTGAGCTGGAAACGCTTATGAACAATGCATGGCTGAAGAGCGCTTTGATACAACGATTACGCACAGTGGTACTCGAGTGGTTTACTCGTGGTAATCAGCTGCTTAAACAGCTCGCTCTAAGCATGCTACTAGGACTCTTAGCCTTACCTGTATGGGCCGAAAATTATGCCGTTGTCGTAACGGGCTTAGGTGGTGATGCCGCGTATTCGAAGCAATTTGCTGACACTGGAAGTGCTGTTTTCGATGCTTTGCAAACATTAGACATTGAAGACGATCGCATTGTATTCTTAGATGAATCCTCCACGCGCGACTCTATTATCGGTGCAATAGAGGCCGCGACGAAGCGACTTGCACAAACAGATTCAGGTGTATTTTCTTTGTTTTTGATTGGGCACGGAAACGCAGATACACAGGGTTGGCGATTTAACGTATCAGGTCCTGATTTAAATACTCAAGACATCGTTGCAGCTCTTAATCCACTTTCTTCCGTACAACAATTGGTGGTTCTTGCAGCCAGTGCTAGTGGTGCTGCCCTAGATGCGCTGGTGCAACCTGGGCGCGTGGTAGTTAGTGCCACAAAAAGTGGTGGTGAAATCAATGCCGTACGATTTCCAGTGTTCTTCGCAGAGGCCCTGCGTACGGCAGAGTCAGATTATGATCGCAACGAAATACTCACAACATCAGAAGCGTTTCGATTTGCTCAAGCGCGAACCGTTGAATACTATGAACAGCAAAATTTGCTTGCGCCAGAGCATGCAAGGCTCAAAGGAGACAATTCGGCTGATATACCCTTAGCGTTGTTGGGCTCTCTTAAAAATGCGTCGGAAGAACCTGAAGTAGCTGCTTTACTAGCAACACGATTGGTTCTGGAAGGGCAGTTTAAAGTGCTCAAAGATGCTAAGTCAGACATGGCTACGGCTGACTATTATCGGGAGCTTGAAGAGTTGTTGCTACGGATTGCAAGGCTACAACAATCCATTGATCTTGCCACGGGATGGAGTGAGAATGATGCTGAAAGTTAAGCTTAGCTCGTCCAGGCCTACACTGCTAGGCGCCTTATTATTGATAGGCTGGGGCACTCATTCACATGCGCTCACCATTCATTACGATACAACGCGTTCAGATGCCATTCGTGCATGCGATCAGCTGGATTATGTAGGTAGCCGGGAAGAGGCGCTGGAGTGTTATGAGACCTTGTTATCGACGTCTACTGGTTTAGAACAGGCTGATGCGGCAGCAGCGCTGGGTGATATTCGTCAGGCAAATCGTTTGTATCGTGATGCGGCCGCAAACAGTAATGACCCAGCTATTAAAACGCATTGGGCACAACTCTACTTACAGACTCATCAGACGAGCGATGCCGAAGCGTTGTTTCGAGAAGCGTTGGTGTATGACGCAAATTATCTTCCTGCGCGTTTGGGATTAGCCGAAGCGCAATCAGAAGGGTACGGAGGTCGAGCGCGTGAGGCGCTGACACAGATTACTGCCGAGAACCCTGACAGTGTTCAGGCGCTTATTTTGCTGGCCCGTATCGAATTAGAGTTACAAAATTTGCCCATCGCTCGCGGGTTATTGAATCGAGCTTTGACAGAAATAACAGCGAAAAAACTGCCGCCATTAGAAATATATGCTTTGCATGCCGGTGCTGATTTATTAGAGGACAAGCCAATAACACCTTGGGTCGAAAAGGCGCTTGAATACAATCCTTTGTATGGCGATGTATATTCGATTCCGGCTCGGTACTACATCATTACTTATCGTTATCGTGAGGCGGTTGATTTATACCAAAAGGCGGTAGCTGTAGATCCAGAGTTAGCGGTTGCGCATCGAGATTTGGGCATCAACCAATTGCGAATTAATAATCTGTTTGCTGCTCGCTACCACTTGCAGCAAGCTTACGTTAAAGATCCCTACGATGCCATGACAGTCAATACACTGCGTTTACTGGATGATCTTGATCAGATGCGAGTGAGCTCGGTCGATGTGCCCAGTGCTCAAGATCCAGACATTGTTATTGGGCGTGTACTGATCAGATTGGACACAGAAGACGCTGACGCGCTCGAGCCGTACGTTATCAATTTGAGTGTTAAAGCGGTACAGCATTTTAGCGAACAATACGACTTTCAGCTGCAGCGTCCCATGATTGTCGAGCTGTATCACGATCACGATGACTTTGGTGTTCGCACAGTCAGTACGCCTGGTGTTGGTTTGTTGGGGGTGACCTTCGGGTATTTGACGGCAATGGACAGCCCGAAGGCCCGCGCAGCAGGCGATTTTCATTGGGGAAGCACGCTATGGCATGAGATTGCTCACGTATTTACACTAGAGGCCACCAACCATCGTTTACCCAGATGGTTCAGCGAAGGCTTATCGGTGTACGAAGAGTGGAATACCGGTCCGTTGCCGAGCCGTGAACTGTCAATGGATATGCTGGCTGCCATTCACGCTAATCAATTACTGCCTATTGAGAAATTGGATGAAGGTTTTGTCCGCCCTAGCTACAACGGGCAGGTGCAAGTGTCTTATATGCAGGCAGGGCTGACATCCGATTTTATTGCTAAACGCTGGGGCCATGAAGCTCTGGTATCCATGCTTAAGACATTTGCAAAAAAGCAAAATACCGCAACGGCGCTGCGTGAAGCGATCGATCTAGAGCCTCAAGCATTTGATACCTTGTTTCTCGAATATCTTGATCAGCAATACGGCTCGTTGCTAAGCACTCTAGAAGAATATAGTGCTGTCGAACAGCAACTGGCGCGCGCCATTCAACTCGACGATTGGTTAAGTGTTGAAAGCCTATCCGCCGACTTAATAGGGCGGTATCCGGCACGAATTGGTGATGGAAATTCGTACCTGGTTTTGGCGGAGGCTCAACGTCAGCAAGGTAATGAGACAGCCGCTCTGGAGACACTGTTAAGTTGGCATCAACTCGGTGGCCACGACCCTGCAGTGCTGCTCCAGATAGTCCAAGAACTCAGAGCCTTAGAACGATTTGACGAGACAGTTCCTGTTATGGAATCTATTAACTGGGTCATGCCTTACAGCGCAGATGTTCATCGTTGGTTAGGCGAGCACTACCTATCGGTCCAAAAACCTGATTTAGCCCATCGAGAATTTAACGCCTTGTTAGGCCTTCAAAGTGATTCGACTGCGGTTGCACACTTTGGTATGGCACGCGCTGCCATGCTCAATAACGAACAAGATAAAGCACGCCGCCAGGTTTTGTATTCGCTGGAAAGTGCCCCTTTTTACCGACCTGCTCAGCAATTGCTGCTGAGTCTATCTGCTGGAGAATGAATTGAGCGACTCTGATTTTAACAACGCTGATGTTGCCCAACTAGTGACTGAGTTTCGTGACGTCACGCAGCGCCTGCGCAGTGAAGTAGGGCGAATCATTGTTGGGCAGGATGAGGTTGTAGAGCATCTGCTGATTACCTTGTTAGTGGGTGGCCATTGTTTGGTAACAGGGATGCCTGGTACGGCTAAAACTCTATTGGTAAGAACACTGGCTGATGCGCTGGGGTTGCAGTTCGATCGCATACAGTTCACGCCTGACCTAATGCCCACAGATATCACGGGCACCGATATTATCGAGGACGACGACAACGGCAAGCGTGTTTGGCGTTTTGTTCCAGGGCCCATATTCACCAACGTGTTGTTAGCCGATGAAATCAACCGAACACCGCCTAAAACACAGGCGGCTTTGCTCGAGGCTATGCAGGAATACTCTGCAACGGTTCGCGGCACACAACATATTATTGATAAGCCTTTCTTCGTTTTAGCCACTCAGAACCCGTTGGAGTTAGAGGGCACGTACCCACTACCGGAAGCTCAGCTCGATCGATTTTTGTTTAATATCGTATTAGGCTATTTACCGCTTGAAGACGAAATTAAAGTGGTTGAGCGATTCACGACAGATACTCCACCAGAGCCTGTTGTTGCTTGCACTAATGCGGCACAAATATTGGCGTTTCAGACACTCACGCGTCAGGTTCCTGTGAGTCAGAAAGTGGGGCGCTATGCCGTTGAATTGGTTCGAGCGACACGTCCAGATGATCCAGCTGCGTCTCCCATGGTTAAGCAGTATGTGAAATTTGGAGCATCGGTAAGAGCCGCGCTGTTCATAACGTTAGCAGCAAAGGCGCGTGCATTAATGGCGGGTCGTTATCACGTCACTACTGAGGATGTCGATGCGCTAGCTGCACCTGTGTTGCGTCATAGAGTCATGCTCAACTATTTTGCAGAAGCCGATGGTGTAGACATTGATGATGTGCTGCGTGATGTCGTCGATTCTCGAGCCGGTGCCTAACGCGATGTTAGCGATACTGTCTCTTGCTAAGCCTGTTGTGCGTTCCTGAATCATGGCTGCGCGCATTGCTAATCGTTTACTCAAACCTGAGGTGCTTGCGCGCCTGGGTTCGCTTGAGCTAGTGGCTCGAACAGTGGTAGACGGCGTCACAACGGGTTTGCATCGATCACCGCATTTTGGCTTTAGCCAAGAATTTGCTGAGTATCGAGCTTATAACGAAGGTGACGATTTACGCTACGTCGATTGGAACGTGTACGCGCGCACTGATAGAACCTACATCAAACGGTTTCAAGGTGAGACCAATACCTCGGTCACTTTGTTGCTGGATACCAGTGCTTCAATGTCATTCGGTGATCCGGTTAAAAAATTGGATCAAGCCTTATACCTTGTGGCATCCATGGCCTACATGGCGCGTAAGCAGCACGATGCGCTCGGGTTGGCTGTGTTTGATGAACAGGTGCGCCACTACCTCGCGCCCTCGCCAAGGCCAGACGCATTGGTTAGAGCGATGGGTTTGTTGGAAAATACAGTTGCAGGAGAAGGCACTGATATTTTGGGTGCGTTAAGTTCCTTAAGGGCTAATATGACGCGTCGCGGTTTGGTAATTGTTGTATCCGATTTTTACACCGATGCCGATGATCTACTCGCAGCCCTACAACCATTGGCGCACGCTGGCCAAGACGTTGCACTATTTCATATCGTTAGTCCAGAGGAAGTGGAGCCTTCGTTAAAACGTATTAGCGCTATGAAAGATATGGAAACTGGCGAGTCGACCATTGTTGATCCTGAGTATTTGAAATCCAGCTATCCGGCCAAATTCAAGGCGCATTGCGAGTCTATACAGACAGCCTGTCGACGGGTGGGTGCTGACTACACCCAAGTGAGTACGCACGATCCCCTCGATGCAGCATTGCACGGGTATTTACGCTTTAGAGAGCGACGCGGACGATGAGCCTACTATTTCCCGCTTACTTACTCGGACTGCTAGGGCTTTCTTTGCCGTGGTTGCTGCACCGTTTCAGCGACCAAAAAGCTCAAGAGATGTTGTTCCCGACTGGGCGGTTTTTAGAAGAGACTGCACCTCCAGTTTCTCGAACACGAACACTTAAGTACCGAGCGCTAATGGCGATCAGAGTGTTGTCGTTGTTGCTACTTTGCTTTCTGTTTGCTCAGCCCTGGCTAACTCGCACAGACGATTTAACAGATGCTAAGCAACACCACATCATTGCTATTGATTTGTCATTGTCCATGCGCGCTACAGATCGTTGGGAAAATGCATTGATGAGTGGTCGAGA
Organism: uncultured Granulosicoccus sp.; assembly: GCA_937991945.1. Classification (GTDB taxonomy): domain Bacteria; phylum Pseudomonadota; class Gammaproteobacteria; order Granulosicoccales; family Granulosicoccaceae; genus Granulosicoccus. The sequence goes on along the minus strand of CALKLO010000128.1, from coordinate 25,707 downwards.
GCTGATTGACGAGCTGGGTGATTCTCACAGTGTGGAGTTGGTGGCATTCGATGAATCGATGAATCGTATTGCCGATAACAGTGAATCAGTTGCGGATCTGAATCGTGGCCTGTTTGGCCTGCAACCCGGATACGGTCGTGCTGACTATGGGGTTGCTATGCAACGATTAAATCGGCTTGCGGCCGATCGAGATGAACCTGTGAAGGTGTGGATTATCACCGACCAACAACACAGTGCAATGCCTGCACAGAGCAATGCCTTGTATGCACCTAGGGTCAGTGAGTTTGAAATTGTATCAACGGTTAATGAGCCTCAGCGCAATGTACACCTGAAAGCATCAGCCTTTTCTGACGATGGCGTTAATGTTCGCGTGTCAGTACAGCTTAGTGCGAGTGTGTCTATGCCTGACAGCGCTATGCTTGCGGGTGAACGTGGATCATTGCTACCGGCACGCACAGTGCGTGTCAGTTTTGATGAGAAAGTATTAGCTCAACGCGAAGTGTCATTGGCAGATACTGATGTTAAAACCGTCGTGTTCGATGACATCGTTATGCCTCCAGGTCTGTCACCTGTTCTGGTGGTTAGCATGGCTGAAACTGACGCGCTCTTAGCCGATAATCGTGTGTCAGTGATTATCCAACAGGCAAATCCTGCTGCGGTGGCGTTGCTGCAAAGCGATAGCCGTGTGTCTACTAATGCCTCTATTTTTCTAACGACTGCATTGGAAACAGATTCACTGGCAGAGGTCTCTATTGTTGAGGGCACCACCGAACGCGTGGACGTGCAGATAGCACACGTTGTGTCCGGTCGTGATTTGGTTGCTGACAAAATTGATACTGATATTCTTCTGTATGTTGAGTCTGGTAACAATGCTCTGTTGTTCTCTAACCTACCATCTGGTGGTCGTAGTAGTTCGCTAATTAAAGGTGTGGAGGTCGGCTTAGTGGATGAATCTCACCCGATGGACTTGGGAAGCATCGATTGGTTCGGTGTTGAGTTTTTCGATGTTTCTCCGATTCAGATACTCGATGGGGACAGAGTCCTCATAGAGACCACAGATCGCCAAGCAATTTTGGTTGAGCGGGAAGTGCGTGGTGGAAAGTTATTGTTAATGAACGATCAGCTGAGTGGTCAGGGTAGCAACCTACCGTTGCAACCAGCATTCGTTAGCTTAATGCAATCAGTGATTGCGTATTTCGATGCCAGCGCAGCGTTACCAAATACGCTGCTTGCTGGGGAAAAAATAGTCGTGTCTGGCAACGTTCAATTGCTTGATCCGAATAATCAGCCGCAGCTTCCCATCGATCAGAATTTGCGTGTAGGGGGTTATCAGGTAAATGAGCCGGGTTTGTATAAAGTGATTGGTAACAGAGGCACGCATACTATTAACGTGCAGCTGGACAGTCAGGAGGCCGACCTGGGTTTGGCGGACGGTACAGCACTGGCTAATTGGCACAGTCGTTTTGACAAGGTGCAAGCTACAACGTCCGAGATGGCCGACGAGCCGCTAAGTGAGAGTGGGCTTGATGAGACGTCCCAAGCGGCGAAAATCGCTCGAAGTACGTTGTGGCGTTGGTTGCTGCCGGTACTTCTTGCTGCGTTGATGATTGAAAATATGATGGCCAATCGACGCTTGAATGTTAGGAGGGATGGCTCATGAGTTCATCAACAAACGCCATTGCGCGCTTTGGCGAATACTTAAATCGGGCAAGGTTAAGAGAATCCTACCGTATTGCTTTTAAGTTTATAGCGATACTGAGTGTTGTTTTAGCGATAGTCACAGCGGTAGGTGCTTGGGCTGGTTTATTTAGCGGGTTTACGCCAAATCTGACGCTTGTGACGCGCATTATTCTACTGCTAGCGGTTCTGTTGTTGTGTTATGGCCTTTTTATAAGGCCGCTGAATACCTTGCGTGGTGATCGTGGTGCAAAGCTTGTCGAAGGTGCGGACGCCGCATTCGATGGTCGTGTTCACACCTATATAGATACCAGTACGAAAAACCCTAAGCAACCATTTCTGTCGCTTTTAGCGAGAGACGCCTTGTCCGTGGCCAGACGAGTGCCATTGAAACGCATCGTTTCTACGTCATCATTGGTTTGGCCTATCGTCGTTGTGCTGGCACTACTAGCCGGGCTGTTTGGTTTTAAACAGTTCGCACCTGAGTCTATGCGCAATGCAGTCTTACACATTTGGTGGGGCTGGAAGGATCCAACGCTTGTCGTGTCAAGAGGTGTTGAGGTGCTTCCGGGTAATATAGAATTGCTGGCTGGTGAAGATCTGAATATCGATATTTCCCTGACAGGTTTTAGCCGGCCTGATGTTGTCTTACATGCCCGTAAAGACGGTGCGGAGTGGCAAACAACACGCATAGAGCAATCGGCAGATGAGAGCTTTAGTTTTACGTTGTTTCGTATTAATGAGGCGACCGAGTATTACGTGTCGGCAGCTTTTGCGCAAAGCGATACGTTCACTATTTCTGTTATTCAGCCCGCACGACTGCAGCGCATCGACGCTCAGCATGAGTATCCAGAGTGGACACAAAGAGCGCCTTTATTGCGTGAAGACGTGGGCGATATCAGTGGTGTGAAAAACACTCGGGTAGAGCTATCGTTTTATCTTGATAGAAAGCTTCAGGATGGTGTCTTAAAGTTAGACGACAAGTTTGTTGAATTGCAGCTCATAGAAGACAATGCAGACGCCAATAGTGCAACGTATCGCGCAACACTTGTTATTGCCAACGATACGCAATACCAATTGTTCGACCGTATGCTTGATCGTTCGGTACCGATAAGCGGCGAGTTTGCTGTCATTGTGCGTGGTGATGAAGCCCCGCAGGTACGTTGGTTAAAGCCTGGTCGAGATGTTTCAGCCTCACCCGTTGAAGAGATTGCCATTGAAGTAGAAGCGTTTGATGACTTTGCTATTGAGTCGATAGAGCTTTCGTATTCAGTTAACGCAGGTGATTGGCAGAGCGTGATGTTGCCTGTCAGTGAAGTGGCAAGCCATGTGTTTTATCTTGAAAATATGGGTGATGCTGCGGAGTCTGTTCAAAACGCACCTATTATTGATCCAACCGTTGTGATGCCAGAGGCGTTTTCAGGAGTGCCTATGCGTCCAGGCGATTTAATCAGTTATTACGTGCGTGTGCGAGACCACGATAGCGTCGCTGAAACCGACATGATGCTAATCGATGTTCGTCCTTTCGAAAGACGTTTTAGCGAAGGCCAGGGTGCCGAAGGTGGCGGTGGTGGAGGCGGAGCTGCTAACGAAGGTCGCGAGATTTCTCGTCGACAAAAAGAGATTCTGCTGGCGACCTGGAACTTGCAACGAAGCGCTGAAGCTGCTGGTGGCGAGTTGGAAGGTCAGGAAGACAATTCAAGATTACTGGCCGAACTTCAAATGACGCTTGCCGAGCAAGCGCGCACATTGGCCGATCGTTCTGAAGCGCGTGCTTTGGTTCAGCAAGGGGAAGAGATTCGGCAGTTCGTTGATTACCTACGCGAAGCTGCGGAACAAATGGGTCCATCGGCTGCAGCTCTGTCAGAGCTTGCGTTTGCAGATGCCATACAGCCTCAGCAAAAAGCTTTACAACTGTTACAGCGTGCTGAAGCGCTATTCGCTGATATTCGAATGACACAGCAAGAAGGCCAGGGTGGCGGTGGCCAGCAAGCAGGTCAAGACATGGCTGAAATGTTTGAGCTTGAAATGGATCTTGAGCGTAACCAGTACGAACAACCTGATAGAGGCGGTAGTGAGCCTGATGCGCAAGACCTAGATGATGTATTTAATGAGCTAGAAGAATTAGCTCGGCGTCAAGAAGCATTGGCTGAAGCTGCAAGAGAGCGCAACACGCTTACGCGAGAAGAGAAATGGGAGCAGCAGCAATTAAACCGCGACCTTGAACAGTTGCAGCGCGATTTAGAACAAATTGAAGAGCAAGCAGCCAATGCTGAAGGCGCGGAAGCCGAGGCATTACAACAAGCAGCCGCAGAATTGTCTGAACAAATTCAACAAGCTCGCGAAGCCTTGGAATCAGTCGATGAGTCAACCGGTGAAAGCGGTAACGACGATACTCAATTAGCTGATAACTCTGATTCACAACTGTTAGAGGGTAATGCCTCTGATTCAGAGTCTGACTCTGGCGCTGAAGCAACTGGCGAACAAAGCGAACAAGACTCTCTACAGTCTGCAAGTGAGACCTTGCGAAATGCGTTAGAGGGCTTGGGCGAAGCACGCTCTGAGCAATTACAAGCTGCGTTGCAAGATGCGCTGGATTCTTCCAACGTATTGTTAGATCAGCAACGCGATATGGAAAATGAAATTCGTGAAATTGTTGAGTTGGCTCGGCAATCCATGGAAAACGGTATTGCTGCGCCAGACATCACGTATGACGACATGGTTGAGTTGTCTGAGCGTAAGCAAGCACTGAAACTGAATTTAGACGCAGTGCGTGAAGATGTAGATGCCATAAGAAGTCGATTTGGTGAGCAAGCGCCCAGGACAAGAGATGCGCTGACACAAAGCTTGGATCGTCTTGATGACTCTCGCGTGGCTGACATGTTAGATAGCGCTGCCGATGCATTGAATTATGGCTCAGTGGTTACGGTGCTTCCTGGTGAAAGTATCGTGACCAATAGCTTGCGTGAATGGCGTGATCGATTAAGTGAAACGCTTGAGACAGCCGAAGACGAAGAGCTACGCAATCGAAACTTTGAAGATCTTCAAGTAGCGGAAGCCATAGATCAATTACAAGAACTACGAGATCGATTGTCGCAAGGTCAGCAAGGTCAGCAAGGTCAGCAAGGTCAGCAAGGTCAGCAAGGACAGCAAGGACAGCAAGGACAGCAAGGACAGCAAGGACAGCAAGGACAGCAAGGTCAGGGCTCGGGCCAAGGCTTAGGGCAGGGTAATGGTGACGGGACTCAGAGAGGGGGCAGGCGCTCAGGTGAGAACCCTGAAGCTGCGGCTACAGCCGAAGCACTAGACAACTTAGTGCCGCAACTGGATGCGCTTGGAATCAATGAGACCGAGCTTGATGCATTGCGCCAAAGCGCAGACGTGATTAGACAAAGTGGCGGTGAGGTCAACGCTGCTCGAGTCGAGGCCGAGTACCGTCAAATTCTGCGTCAACTAGAGCAGCTAGAATTACAGCTCAGTGATAATGCAAGTCTGGAGTCTGTTTTTGGAGAGTCTCTGAATCGTCAAGGAGAGACGACTGAATCCGCGGCCGACTATTTCCGTCGCCTCTCGGAGCAGCCTGTGCGGATACAGCGATAAGTGACGATTGATGACAGTTGAAACTCTGAACTGATCGACAGCGGGGCAGCTTTGCTTTAAACTAGTGGTTTGGAAGATCATAGGTAATGCCTTCGTGAGCGTTTATCTGCTTTATCTCAATACCCCTCAGAAGATCGAAACCGTAGAGCACGGTATGGTCCGAGGCTTGGCTATGGCCAATCCTGTGACATGCGAAACACGTGCATTGGCACGGGACTATCTCGCAATCGAAGTGGGCGATGAAATCATCGGTTGCAACGGTGACGGCATCCGCTGGCAAGCCACCATCGACGAGATTGTGAACGCCACAGCTCAAGATGAAACAGGTGAGGTCGGTGATCCGATGCGAATCCTAAAAGGCTCTTTGACGGCCCGTGGTGGGCGTTCTGTCGCTGCAGCATGTAAGAGAATGAAAGACAGTGGCATCGAGTTGCCCGATATCATTAATTCACGTGGCAGCGGCTTCAAGCAGGGCGCACTGGCCAAGTTGTTGACCGATGTGCAGGCAGAAGCCCTCGCTTCTGGCCTAAGCTAACACGCTGGCTCCCCAGACGACTTGCCCTCAAGCGGTAAGTCGTCAGTCTATTTGGAAGAAAAACCCACAAAATGTGACTGCATTGTTGTGGACGTAATTCCGGCACGCAGTTAGCATATACACCTTTACCTTACTCTAGAGATATGTAGTCATGAGCTTTGATACGCTGAGCCCAGGCAGCGATGTGCCTGAAGAAGTCAACGTTATTATCGAGATCCCAGCCAACAGCGACCCTGTTAAGTACGAAGTGGATAAGGATAGCGGCACTCTGATGGTTGACCGGTTCATGGCTTCACCCATGTTCTACCCGTGTAACTATGGTTACATTCCTCACACATTGTCTGAAGACGGCGATCCGATCGACGTACTGGTTTACACCCCCTATCCATTGATCCACGGCAGCGTAATAGCGTGTCGCCCAGTGGGTGTGCTGAATATGAAAGATGAGGCCGGCCCAGATTCCAAGCTTATCGCGGTTCCTAAGAGAAAGCTGACGTCTCTGTATGACGATATCAACGACGTTGATGATCTGCCTGAGCTGCTAAAAGCTCAAATCTCTCACTTCTTCACGCGCTACAAAGAGCTTGAAAAGGGTAAGTGGGTTGAGATCGAAGGCTGGGCTAATGCTGCTGATGCTAAGCGCCAAATCCTCGAGAGCATCGAACGCGCAAAGAAGTAATTTGTTAGGTACCGGCTAAGGTCCCTGATGTAAAAGCCATTGCTTTTGTGGCGATACGTTGAACGGAATACCCGCTTAACGTATCGCTGCGTAGGCGGTGGCTTTTTTTGTTGTATTAGGTGGTGTAGAAACTCCTACAACCGCGCCCTTACCCAGTCGACTTCCCGAGCGATAGCTTCGCTGACGCTTTGAGTGCGGTAAGCCTCGGGCAGCACATCCCACGTGTATGTCTCCACCTCAAGGTGTCGGCAAAACCCACTCAGTTTTTGAATCTGCAACACTTGTTGTAGCGTCGATTGTGTCGTTGAGAAGTGCTCGGTATGTTCGATGAAGACAGGTACATGAAAATGCACTCGCCAAGTAGGATCAGCTTCTGCCTTGGTTGAGAAGAGCTGCGTGGTTGCGGGTTCATAGCAACCGCTCATGGCGAATTGCAACGAAGGGTCGAGAGTGGAGCGGGTGTTTAGTCGGTAACGTAAAGATGATATGGCTGCGCGAAGATCATTAAACCGGACCAGTGTATCGCCGCGTTGTTCAACAACTTGATGTAGGTACACTGGTTCGTCGAATCGGGAAAGTTGTCGTAGAGACGCTTCGTTCACATTAGGAATTTCCAATGCTGAGCTGAGCTGAATTTTAACGATCTCAATACCTGCGGATTGCAGGCGAGCAATAGCATGAGCTGGGTTCTCAAACTCAACGGCTGAGTGACAAACGTCATAGCAAATTCCAATGTGAATGTGCATGGCTTCAGTTGCGGCAGATTCATCTAAGCCTGTTTGTTTTGCGAGTGACTGTATGGCTTCTTTAGAGAACAAGTATTGTTTGAAAAATGCGATGCTCTCACTCACGGTTTCTAACATGCAGCACGGCTCAGGTTCTAACGCCAACGCAATGGTTACGCCTGTTTTTTGTTGTAAGCGAGTGCAGTGCGCAACAGCTTTGATCAAATTCTGAGCAATGAGTTTCTCGGTGCCAGGCATCATCCAATCTTTATAGGTTCCCGGTAGCGTGCTGATAGAGCCGTAGTTATCGGGTGGCGAGAGCTTGACTAACGTATCAGCCAATAAACAGGTGTATTCCAGCCGGGCATCTTCTGTCCAATCTGGCTTGTACACATCTTCTTTGACGCGTTCGCCATGGAAAACCCCGTAAGGAAAGCCGTTAATCGTGAATACGTAATGATTGTTTGCAGATAGCCATGATTGAAACTGTGTAAATGTGTCAGGATCCTGCAGTGAATCTACACTGTTACGTGACAACCTTAGGCCAAGCCCCATAGGCTTGTCATAGTCCATGGCACTTCGTACCTTTGGCAGTTGTCTTTGTAGCTCAGGTAAGACATCGCTCCATGCGTCTCCGGCATGAATATTCGTACAATAGCTAAGATGTGAGGGAACACCGGCGCAGTCCAGATTCATGAGTTGAGTCGATACGTCGTAGTTAAAAAATGGGTTAATGGTAGTTTCATGCCAGAAGTTCATTCTCAACCCACTAAGCGGCCATGCAACAGTACCAAAGCTTGACTGGTACAACACTTTCACTAAATTCCCAGAAGATAACCGGTTTTATTTCAACTATATATTCGCTAGTTACACGGTGATTTGCCGATACATAGCGCAGAAAGTTAGACAATTTACCCCACGGATTCAGGCAGTCAGAAATATGGATGAGCAAGTGACACATGCACCGCCGCGGCTTGGGATCATTATTTCAATGTTTCCTGAGTTACATGAAACGTTCATTTTGCGCGAGCTTGTGGCGTTGGAACGACGGGGTGTGGATTTTGACATCTACTCGTTGCAGTTCCCTCGTGACCCCATTACGTTAGATGATGCGATTCGACTCTCTACCGAGCGCACTCACTATTCGTCGCTGTTTAACGTTCAAACGCTGGGTGCGTTTTTTAAGACACTGTTACGCCACCCGTTGCGAGTGGCAGCCGCTATTGCAAAAGTGATTTATCACGGTCGTGATCGTCCCAAGGACATCGCCAAAAATTTAGCCATACTGCCATTGGCTTTGCATTTTGGTTATATGGGTTGGGATAGGGGGGTTAGGCATTGGCACGGTCATTGGGCAAACATACCTACCACGGCCTGTTGGTACTTACAAAAAATTCACGGCGATACCTGGTCAGCGGCTATCCATGGAGAAGATATCTTCTCGCCGAATCTTTTTCTTACGCATAAATTAAACGAGGCAACGTTTACGGCTGTCTGCAGTGGGTATTTTTGTAATCACCTGAAAACAGAGCTGGGTTTAGAGTCTCCTGAACATGTTCATTTGAATTATCACGGGCTTGACCCTCGGGTCATGAATCATGTTCCCGATCGATCATTCAGGCAGCGCGATGCTAGCGATCCGTTGTCGCTCATTAGTATTGGTCGATTGGTACCTACAAAAGGTCACGACGTACTCATTAAGGCGTGTGCTCAGCTCGTTGCTAACGGGCAGAAACTTCATTTAAATTTGGTTGGCTCAGGCCCTAACGAACAAGAACTAAAATCATTAGTCGAGCAAGAAGGTATGTCTGAACATATTACCTTCTTGGGAGCGCTGCCCTTTGGAGAAGTCTTAGACAGGCTCATGGTTGCGGACATGTTTTGTTTAGCCCCCCGATTAATTCCTGGGCAGCCGCCAGATGGTATTCCTAACGTTATTGCTGAGGCGATGGCATTACGCATACCGGTTGTAACAACGCGCGTGAGTGCTATTCCTGAATTGGTGGTTGACGGTGAAACCGGTCGTTTAGCTGAAGTGGATGATGTCGATGGTTTTGCTGCCGCTATTGCCAGTGTTGGGCAGAACCCTGGCGAAGCTAAAAAGTTAAGTGATGCTGCAGCTATACGTGTTGGGCATCTATTTAATCAAGAAAAAAATATAGATGAATTGTTGGAACTGTTTAAAAACTATACGCAGGTTGCATTGCCTGGACGTGATTCATAGGACGCTTAAGTAGTATGACTGGATCGACAACTATGAGTAACGACGCCGCTAACACTATTGCGTTCACCATTGAAGAGCTAACGGTGGGCGGAGCTGAAAAAATGCTCGTGGCCATGGCTAACGATATTGCGGCTATGGGCTGGCAGGTGCATCTTGTTTGCCTAAGAGAGGCGGGTGAATTAGCCAGTGAATTAGATTCACGTATTATCGTTACGGTGCTTAATAAGAAAACAGGACCGGACATCGGTTTGTTAGCACGCTTGAATAAGTGTCTGACAGATATTAATCCTATTTGTGTCAACAGTCATTTATGCGTGGCTAATACGTGGACGCGTGCAGCGCTTGCAATAAGTTCTATTCCCGTTGTGGCAACAGAGCATTCGCGAGATACCTGGAAGCCAAATTACTACCGAAAAATCGATTGGTTGCTTTCATTCAGAACAGCGGCACTTGTGGCTGTATCGCGTGACACTGCAGATTTTTACGAAAATACTATAGGCGTTAACGGCAAGTTAATTCACGTTATAAACAACGGCGTCGATACGCAAGTCTATGCCAATGGTTCAGGACGAAAGCTTCGAGATGAATGGTTAGGTACAGACCCTGAGCACACGGACAAACCTGCAGAGCAACGTGTGCTGTTGGGTACGGTTGGGCGCATGATTACCGCCAAAAATCATCAACGACTGATAGATTCTCTTTATCACCTTGTGAAAGATGAAGCGTTACAGCACATCCAGTTGAAACTGGTCTTTGTTGGAGATGGTCCTGAGCGCGAGGCGGTAACGGCCTATGTCGCTGAACGCGCTCTGGAGAATTACATTGTGTTCACAGGGACTCGGCACGATATTCCCGATGTTTTAGAGGCGTTTGACGTGTTTGTTTTATCCTCAGATAGAGAAGGGCACCCGCTAACTGCGTTAGAAGCTCAGGCGGCCGGTACCAGCGTTGTTTTAACCAATGCCGGTGGGTCTGCCGATGCCATAGCCTACGAGGGCGATAACGCAGGCGGTGAATTAGTTGAACGCTCCGATGTAGCGCTAGCTGCAGCCCTTAAAAAAGTGGTTTTGGATCCACAATTACGACAGCGGCGAGCCACATTTGGTCAGAAGCATGCGTTAGAGAATTTTGACAAACGCCATATGGTGGCTCGGTACGTAAGTTTGTTTGAAAGCGTCAGCCGTTAGACGCGTTTAAGCAGGCGCTCAGAGTGTAAAAAATAATTCTCCACGGTCACTGTCATCCATTTACTATTGACAGGCACCCTCGATTCGGGACAGGCTTAGGCGGTCATAGATGACATTGCCCCCCGCCTCGGGGTTCGACTACCATTGGAGAATTTACAATGAAGACATCATTAGGCGTTCTTAGCATTTTAGCGCTAGGCGTTAGCATGGTTACTACACCCGCTGTTGCCCAAGACGAAGTGGGCGCTTGCCTCATCACCAAAACTGACATCAATCCGTTCTTCGTGAAAATGAAGGAAGGTGCTGCAGCTAAAGCGGAAGAGCTTGGGATCAAGCTTTCAACTTACGCCGGTAAAGTAGACGGCGACCATGAGACTCAGGTGCAAGCGATTGAAACGTGTATCGCATCTGGCGCTAAAGGTATTCTAATCACAGCGTCCGACACAAAGGCAATCGTGCCAGTTGTACAGCAAGCACGTGATGCGGGACTACTCGTCATCGCTCTTGATACACCACTTGAGCCTATCGATTCAGCAGACGCAACTTTTGCCACTGATAACTTCAAAGCAGGCGAGCTAATCGGTGCTTGGGCTGCAGCTCAATTAGGTGACAAAGCGGCTGATGCAAAAATTGCCATGCTTGATTTGGCGGCTAGCCAACCTTCGGTTGGTGTTCTGCGCGACCAAGGTTTTCTACAAGGGTTTGGAATCGATCTCGTTGATCCAAGTCGTTGGGGTGATGAAACTGATCCACGCATCGTGGGTAACGAAGTCACAGCGGGTAACGAGGAAGGTGGTCGTACTGCTATGGAATCTTTGATGATCAAAGAGCCAGGCATTAATGTGGTTTACACCATCAACGAGCCAGCAGCTGCTGGTGCTTACGAAGCACTAAAAGCATTTGGACGTGAAGACAAAGTACTTATCGTATCGGTTGACGGTGGTTGCCCAGGTGTTGAAAACGTAAAAGACGGCGTTATCGGCGCAACTTCTCAGCAATACCCGTTGCTAATGGCATCGTTGGGTGTTGAAGCAATTGCTGCATGGGCTGCTGATGGTACAAAGCCTGCTCCAACTGAAGGTCTTGAGTTCTTCGACACAGGTGTTTCATTGGTTACCGATCAACCGGTTGAAGGCGTTGAGTCAATTGATACGGCTGAAGGCACGGATCGTTGCTGGGGCTAATTTAGGCTTTAGCGTGAAAAAAGACCTAAAAGTCTGATATTTTTAGGTGTGTGGGGGCGACTACGGTCGCCCTCATGCGTTGTGCTAAGCATTAAGTTTTGCGCAACGCTATATATCTTCCTCGGCTGAGTGTGATGTCCACATGAATGAAAATGTAGCAACTGAATCTGTTGCCCAGTTCGATACCCGACGTGGACCGCTACAGCGTCTCCAACATTTTTTACACGGTGCGCCTGCGATGGTGCCCGTTATCATTCTCATAGTCAGTGTGGCAGCGTTTGGCTTTATAGCCGGTGAGCGATTCTTCACCGCGTTTAACTTGTCGCTTATTATTCAGCAGGTGACCATTATTGGTTTCCTTGCGTGTGCACAAACGCTCATAATTTTAACCGCAGGAATAGATTTATCCGTCGCTGCCATCATGGTGTTGGCATCGGTGGTTGCCGGTAAATTTGCGGTTGTTCTGGGCGTACCTGTTTATGTCGCCATACCGGTTGGGTTTGTTATCGGTACGCTATGCGGCATCGTCAATGGGCTGTTAGTCACCCTGTGGCGGCTACCGCCTTTTATCGTGACTTTGGGTACCTGGAACGTATTCTTTGCGTTGAATATTTGGTACTCCGGTTCGCAGTCCATTCGCAGCCAAGACATCGACAAAATTGCACCGGCATTAAAATTTTTTGGTGAACGAGTATCCATTGGTGGGGCGGTGTTTACTTACGGCTCGTTCTTAATGGTGGCTACGTTTCTGGTGTTATGGTTTGTGCTGAACAATACCGCGTGGGGGCGTCATGTTTATGCGGTAGGGGACGACAAAGAGTCAGCAGAGCTTGCGGGTATTCAAACCAATCGATTGCTAGTGTCGGTGTATGCGTTGGCAGGTTTTATTTGTGGGTTAGGTGCATGGGTATCCATTGGCCGTGTGGGGTCGGTGAGCCCACAAAGTTTCTATGACGCTAACTTAGATTCCATTACAGCCGTAGTTATTGGCGGCACCTCGTTGTTTGGTGGGCGAGGGTCAATCCTGGGTGCTTTGTTTGGCGCATTGATTGTTGGCGTGTTCAGCTCTGGGTTAAAGATTGCCGGTGTCGATGTTCTGTGGCAACGTTTTGCCATTGGTTGTCTCATTATTTTGGCTGTGGGTATCGACCAATGGATACGGCGGATATCGTCATGAGCGAGCCTAAGGTTGTTCTGAAAGGTACAGGTCTGGTCAAACGCTTTGGCCGTGTTGTTGCGCTAGACAACGCCGACTTCGAATTGCGTGAGGGGGAAATTCTAGCCGTCATTGGTGATAACGGCGCTGGTAAGTCCACCATGATCAAAGCCCTATCTGGGGCGGTGGTACCTGATTCCGGTGAAGTGACACTGGATGGAGAAGTCGTCAATTTTAAGTCCCCGATGCAGGCTCGCGATGCAGGCATTGAAACGGTTTATCAAAACCTAGCGTTATCGCCTGCGCTGTCCATTGCAGACAACATGTTTCTAGGGCGCGAAATTCGTAAAAAAACCGGCTTGGGTAAATGGATGCGTATGCTCGATCGCAATGCAATGGAGCAGCAGGCGCGCGATAAATTAACTGAGTTGGGTTTGATGACCATTCAAAATATTTCGCAAGCTGTTGAGACACTGTCAGGTGGGCAACGCCAAGGGGTAGCGGTTGCAAGAGCTGCAGCTTTTGGTTCGCGTGTCATCATAATGGATGAGCCGACAGCGGCACTTGGCGTTAAAGAATCAAGACGTGTTCTCGAACTCATACAAGATGTTCGAAGTCGCGGTATACCTATCGTACTCATTTCGCACAACATGCCGCATGTGTTTGAAGTTGCTGATCGCATTCATGTGCATCGATTGGGTAAGCGCTTATGTGTTATCAAGCCAAAAGATCACAGCATGTCTGATGCGGTGGCGTTCATGACAGGCGCTACTGAACCGCCGATTGAAGCATGAGCGCAATTGAGGACAAGTCGGGTGAGCACCCTCGGGAGTACATCGATTCACTCGATAAGCTGTGTCAGATTATTCTCGATATTCGGCAGCGTACTGCATCGGATCAACGAGTGTTGGTGGCAGTGGCAGGCGCACCGGGGTCTGGTAAATCCACATTGGCTGAGAGTTTGCCCGCGCTCCTAAACGCGGCACTGTCAGGAGCTGGAGAGTCAGCTGTGGTGGTGCCCATGGACGGCTATCATCTGGACAATGCGGTGCTTGATGCGCATGGCACGCGAGCTGTCAAAGGTTCGCCACAAACCTACGATGTATCTGGGTTTGTCAGTTTGCTACATCGAGTGGCTGTCAGGGGCGCACAAGCTGTCTATGTGCCTGTCTTCGATAGAGAGGCAGACTTTGCCCGCAATGCCTGTCAAACGGTGGCGCACGAGCACAGTGTGGCTATCGTGGAAGGCAATTATCTGCTGCTCAACAGAGCCGAATGGAGCGATTTAAGCCCTGTTTTTGATTGCACCATTATGCTGGATGTGCCTCTTGAAACGCTTGAGTCACGATTGGTGCAGCGATGGCTAGACCATGGGCATACGCCTGAACAGGCTGAGCAACGGGCATTGTCCAACGATATTCCCAATGCCCGTGTGGTGCTGGCAGAGTCAATCACTGCAGACCTCTACTACAAGAGCGTGCGATAATAGGGCATCTGATATTGTGGAGATGGCATGAGCTCATCTAACGAGACGCCCGAAAACCAAGATACCCTCAGCGACCCCGTTACTGACTCGGTTTTGGACGATCAGGATGGCGCTCGAATTGACGCTGATTTACCGTTGCTCATCGGCTGGCGCGAATGGGTGAGTTTGCCCCAGTTGGGTCTACCTGCCATTAAAGCCAAAATAGATACAGGTGCTAGAACCTCTGCGGTTCATGCGTTTGAGATTGAGCGCTTCAAAAAAGACGGTGGCGTGGATTGGGTCGCTTTTAGTGTGCAACCCGTGCAACGTGATACCACCATTGTCAGACGTTGTGAGGCACCGTTAATTGATATTAGAGCTGTCACCGACTCAGGTGGGCACAAATCAAACCGCTACTTCATTGAAACAGAGGTGACAATCGGCGGGCATACACGATCCATTGAAATGACGCTATCACAGCGCACCGACATGTTGTTTCGAATGCTGCTTGGCAGAACCGCCATGGTGCCAGGTATTCATGTCGATCCTTCCCGATCCTTCACGCTGGGCAGAATGTCTGCTCGAGCGTTGTACGCAGAAAGCACTACAGGGGCTGTATCTTGAAAATTGCGATTTTGTCTCGTAATCGCCGACTCTACTCAACACGTCGACTTATCGAAGCCGCTGAGCTTAGAGGCCACGAGGTACAGGTAATCGATGTACTGCGTTGTTACATGAATATCGTGTCGCGCAAGCCCAGTGTGCATTTAGAAGGCCAGCCATTGACGGGCATAGATGCAGTTATACCGCGCATTGGTGCTTCAGTCACAGCCTATGGCACGTCGGTGCTAAGGCAGTTTGAAATGATGGGTGTCTACACGCTAATTGAATCGGTGGCTCTTGCCCGTTCACGCGATAAGTTACGCTCATTGCAATTGCTCTCGCGCAAAGGTATTGGTCTTCCCGTAACCGGTTTTGCCAATAAGCCAGGCGATAGCAAAGACGTTATCAAAATGGTTGGTGGAGCGCCGGTAGTTGTTAAATTGTTAGAGGGCACGCAAGGTATTGGTGTCGTACTGGCAGAGACCACCAAGGCGGCAGAGTCTGTTATTGAAGCGTTTATGGGGCTGCAAGCCAACATCCTTGTTCAGGAATTTATTCAAGAAGCCGGTGGCTCAGATATTCGTTGTCTGGTGGTTGGCGGTAAAGTGGTTGCGGCGATGAAACGCCAAGCCGCAGAAGGGGAGTTTCGATCTAATTTGCATCGAGGTGGGTCAGCCAGCTTGGTTAAAATAACCCCCGAAGAGAGAGCGACGGCTGTTAGCGCGGCAAAAATATTGGGTTTGACGGTCGCCGGTGTAGATTTATTGCGCTCAGAGCGTGGCCCACTGGTTATGGAAGTCAATTCCTCCCCAGGTTTGGAGGGTATTGAAACTGCCAGTGGTAAAGATGTTGCCGGCATTATTATTGAGCAATTAGAAAAAAGTGCTCGTCCAGGCAACACTAAAACACGTGGTTCAAAAGGTTAAGCGCTTTTTACAACGGCTGCTAGGCAACTAAATTCATGGCTCGACGTATAGAAAAAAATAAGCCCATCACTATCGGTGGTGTGGCTATTGAACCGGGTGAGCGTCAATACGTCGACCTATCGATACCGCCGTTGTACACGCACACCTCCGTTGAAATGCCAGTGCATGTCATCAACGGTAAGCAAGCCGGTCCAGTCATGTTTGTTACGGCCGCTATTCATGGCGATGAAATAAACGGTATTGAAATCATTCGTCGCTTGTTAGCAACCAAGGCGTTAAACCGCATGTCTGGCACTCTCATTGCCGTGCCGGTCGTTAACGTTTACGGCTTTGTATCTCAATCGCGGTACTTACCAGACAGACGAGATCTGAATCGTTCATTTCCGGGGTCTGAGAAAGGCTCCATGGCTGCGCGTTTGGCCGATACATTAATGAGCGAAATCGTGCAAAAGTGTACGCACGGCATCGACCTGCATACAGCGGCTGAGGGGCGAGCTAATTTGCCGCAAATTCGAGTTGATCTTGAAGAGAATCCAGAGCTACTCGAACTAGCAGAAGCCTTTGGTCCGCCCATTTTGCTAGATTCACAAACGCGAAGCGGCACCTTGAGAGATGCTGCGGGATCTTTGCCACTATTGCTGTACGAAGCAGGTGAAGCGTTACGCTTTGACGAAGTGGCAATTCGAGCGGGTTTGAAAGGCATTTTGCGAGTCATGCGGCACCTCAATATGCTGCCTGCTAACAAGGGTGGCGAGCGTAGTAATAAACCGTGGATTGCCAACAACAGTGTTTGGATGCGCGCCCCGCAAAGTGGAATTTTACGCTCGCGACTGGCATTGGGCGGAATCGTTGAAGAAGGAGTTGTGCTGGGGTATATCTCAGATCCATTCGGTGAGGCCGAACAACCTGTTATCAGTAACGTATCGGGTGTGTTGATTGGTATTACTAAGCTACCGCTGGTGCACGAGGGCGAAGCCTTGTATCACGTGGCAACCAGTGAATCTAACAAGTCGGCTGCACGTGCGGTAGATGAGTTTCATCTCGAATACGAACAACCGGTCATAAAACGACTTAAATAATGAAAAAGAGATTGTTAGGATCCAATGGCATGCAGGCCTCCGTTGTGGCGTTTGGTGCTTGGGCAATCGGTGGGTGGAAATGGGGTGGCTCTGATGCACAAGCCTCAGTTGAAGCTGTCAGAGCATCATTAGATGCGGGTGTAGATTTAATCGATACAGCCGCGGTCTATGGCTTTGGACTCTCAGAAGAAATAGTCGGTAAAGCGATAGAAGGACGCCCTCGAGAAGACATCATTGTTGCGACAAAATGTGGTTTACGTTGGGATATAGAAACCTCTACCTTACATGCTGAGAGTGAGGGGAAACGTATTTTCAGAACGCTTGAGCCAACGTCTATTCGGTGGGAGATTGAGCAAAGCCTTGCACGGCTGGGCACAGACTACATCGACTTGTATCAAACGCATTGGCCAGACCCTGCAACCGATATTGAATCAGTGGTGGATACCTTTGAGGCGTTAAAAGCAGAGGGGCTTATTCGAGCTTGGGGTTTGTGTAATGAGTCACCTGAGCAGCTCGCGGCGGCTGCCAAACTGGGTTCATTAGCAACGGACCAAGAGCGTTACAGTCTGCTCGACAGAGAGCAAGATGACGCTAACTTACCCCTATGCGAAGAGCAAGATATAGGCTTTTTGTGTTACTCACCTATCGCCCAAGGTTTGTTAAGCGGCCAGATAGACAGTCGCCGGCAATTTGCAGAAGGTGATTTACGTATTGGAAACCCGCGCTTCTCACCTGCTGTTTTAGACGCTATTCAAGCGGTGTTGGCGCCGGTTAAAGCATTAGCCCGCGATAGGGGGGACACCGTTGAGCAGCTCGTGCTGGCATGGACGCTAGAACAGCCAGGTGTCAGTCATGTGTTGGTAGGCACGCGTGATGTTGAACAAGCGGCAGCCAATGCCTTGGCAGGTTCCGTGGAATTGGACGACGATGAAATGGCAATGATCTCTCAAGCCGCAGCTGCATGGCCGGGTTTTGCACAGCTTAGTTAGTCGCTGTAACAGGTTAATGAAAATTACGCGACTGTGTATTGAGCTCACCCAGCATCCACGTTAAGTCTTCTATTTTTCGAGCCACTAGATGTACAACACCTTGCTCGCGTTGCGTTAAGCCATAAACCGATACCATTTTGGCGGTTAAGACTTCTTTTCTGAATTGCTCAACCACCTGACTCCATACGATAACGTTCATGGGGCCGCCTTCATCTTCAATGGTTAGGAAGACCACGCCATTAGCGCTGCCAGGGCGTTGACGTACTTTGACAATACCTGCCAGTCTAATCATACGACCATGAGGCACTGCCGCCCAGCTGAGTGAATCCATAATGCGTTGTTGTTTGAGCCTCTCACGCAGTAAAGACAAAGGGTGCTGGTTGAGTGTCAGCCCTAGGCTCATATAGTCAGCGACAGTATTCTCTCCATCGGTGGGTGTGGGTAGCGGCAAAGCAGGTTCATTGGCTGACGCATCGGCAAGGAGTTCGGGCAGGGCTTCAACGCCGAGTAAATCCCATTGCGCTTGATGTCTATCGCCACTGATATTTTCTAAAGCACCGGCAATGGCGAGTGCTTGTTGGTCACTTTGATTAATGCCGCTTCGGCGTACTAAATCAGCGGCACTGGTAAAGTGAGCATTGGCTCGTGCGTGTAACAAACGGTTCGCACCGGTTACCGAGAGTTTAGATACCAGTCTTAATCCGAGCCGCACGGCACCTTGGGGAAGTGGGGTGGTGGTGTTTTGTACCTGTGTGCCCAAAGGGGGCGGGATGTCTGTGGCAGCACTGACATCGTCAGGTTTAACTAAGGTGTGATCCCATTCGCTTTCGTTGATATCGACCGGTAGTACCAGCACGCCATGACGTCTGGCGTCTTGAGTTAGATCAGATGGGTCGTAGAAACCTAGCGGTTGGCTATTAAGCATGGCGCACAGAAACGCTGCAGGTTCATGGCATTTAAGCCAACACGAGACATACACCAGTAGCGCAAAGCTTGCGGCATGCGATTCTGGGAAACCGTACTCGCCAAAGCCTTCTATTTGCCGGAAGATGGCTTCGGCAAATTCCTTGTCGTAGCCTTTTTTCAACATACCGCCCACCACACGGTCGTGAAACAGCGTGACTTGCCCTCCACGACGCCAAGCGGCCATAGAGCGACGTAACTCATCAGCTTGCCCTGCAGTGAAGCCAGCCGCCACCATGGCTATTTCCATAACCTGTTCTTGAAACACAGGAACACCGAGTGTGCGCTTGAGTACATTTTCTAAGTCAGCGTTGGGGTAGGTGACAGGCTCTAGCCCTTGACGGCGCTTAAGGTAGGGGTTAACCATGCCGCCTTGAATAGGCCCGGGTCTGACAATAGAGACCTCAATGACTAAGTCGTAGTAATTGCGAGGGCGCAGCCGTGGGAGCATGGACATCTGTGCTCGCGACTCGATTTGAAAAACCCCGATGGTATCAGCGCGGCAAATCATGTCGTAGGTTGGCGTGTCATCACCGGGGATAGTGGCCATAGAGTGGCGTACACCACGGTAGCGTTCAATTAAGGTAAAGCACTTTGCAATAGCTGTGAGCATACCCAACGCCAGTACATCGACCTTTAACAAGCCGAGTTCTTCAAGGTCGTCCTTATCCCATTGAATGATGGTTCGGTTAGGCATGGCAGCGTTTTCAACCGGCACCAATGTTGAGAGGTCTCTATCGGAGATAACAAAGCCACCGACATGTTGTGACAAATGACGAGGGAAGCCTAGTAGTTGCTGCAATAGCCACGTAAATCGCTTGATTAATGGGCTTTCAGGATCAAAGCCCATCTCTTCTAGGCGTTCATCAATCATGCTTGTGCCATCCCACCATGCCAATGATTTTGATAAGGCTTCTATTTGGTCTTCGGATAAACCAATGGCCTTGCCCAAATCACGAATAGCGCTACGCTTGCGATAAGTAATCACCGTGGCCGCTAATGCTGCGCGGTGGCGTCCATACTTGGCATAGATGTATTGAATGACTTCCTCGCGGCGTTCATGCTCGAAATCAACATCGATATCAGGTGGCTCGTCACGCTCTTTAGAGATGAAGCGTTCAAACAACATGCGTGTACGAGAGGGGTCTACCTCGGTGATACCTAAGCAAAAACAAACGGCAGAGTTTGCTGCTGAGCCACGTCCTTGACACAGAATGCCTTGGCCGCGAGCAAAGCTTACGATGTCGTGCACTGTCAGAAAATAGGATTCGTACTTCATGTAGCTGATGAGCGTGAGTTCATGTTCAAGTTGCTGTTGAACATCATTGCTATGACCTTCAGGCCAACGCCATTTAGCACCGTCCATGGTGAGCTGGCGTAAATACTCTGAAGAGCTGAACTCTGCAGGTACAACTTCACGGGGGTATTGGTAATCCAGCTCACCCAGGTCAAAGTGACACAAGGCGGCAACGCCTGCAGCATTTTGTAAGGTTTGCTCAGGGTAGATAGAACACAAGGCTTGAACACCGCGTAAATAGTGCTCGCCATTTTGAAACAATAAACGGCCAGCGGTATCGAGTGAACAGTTGTTTTTGATGCAGGTCAGGATGTCTTGTAAGGCGCGACGTTTACGCTCATGCATATGTACGTCGCCTGCGGCCACCAGTGTGATGCCGTGACGTTTGGCGGTATCAATTAGCCAGGCCGTGTGTTTTTGATCATAGCTACCGTAGTGCAGCTCAAGAGCCAAGTAGGTGTAAGGGCCGAGTGTCTTGAACCAAGAGAACCAGTGCTCCAGTGTTTTTCGATGACTGGGCAAGTAGGGAGGCACCAACAGAAGGCAACAATCGTCTAGCCCTGCGTTTTCCAGCATGCTGGAGGTCATGTGGTAACTGCCCTTATCGGCACCTCGGCGAGCCGTGGTGATCAGCTGGCACAATCTGGCGTAAGAGGCAGGGTTGCGAACCAGCGCCACCACTCGAAAGCCTTCTTCCAACGCGAACTCGCTGCCAATAATGAGTTTGAAGGCAGATTGCGTCATCACCTTGTCATCGATTTTGCCCGGAGCCACTGGCGTGTCACTGGCTAGCTCTTTCATACGTCCGTAGGCGCGCACAACGCCTGCCAGAGAGCATTCATCAGTAATGGCAAGGGCTGAGTAGCCCAGCTTGACTGCCGTGTCTACCAGTTCTTCAGGGCGCGACGCACCCCGCAGAAAGCTAAAGTTGGAGACGCAGTGAAGCTCGGCGTAAGCAAGTGTGGGTGAGTTAGAAAGCTGTATATCCATATACTGGTATTAAATACAGCTATTGTGCCGATCGTCAAGCTCAAGCTATCAAAACGTGAGATATGGCTACATATTTGACAGCTATCAGGCTATGCTTTAATTTTCGTGAACGGTGCCGCCTCCCATGCTCAACAACCTAATTTTGGACATCGGTAATGTCATTTGCGACTGGAACCCCGATGGATTGGTAGCCAGCGCGTTTGAATCGGCTGAAGAGCAACAAGCTGCACTTAAAGTCACCGTCGGAAACCCCGACTGGTTGGCACTGGATCGTGGACAGCTGAGTGTTGACGATGCCATTGTTCGAGCCCAGGCCAGAACTGATCTTGACCCTGAAGGCATTGCGCAGATATACGCAAACCTATGTACATCGTTATTAGCACTACCGAACACCATGACCGCGATGCACAAGGCAAAAGCTGCAGGCGTGCCTATCTACATATTGTCAAACATGCAGAGCCATGCTTGGGAGTATTTACAAAAAACCTTCGATTGCTGGGATGCTTGCGAAGGTGTTTTGGTGTCCTGTGATGTGGGTTTAATAAAGCCTGATGAAGCAATTTATCAATGTCTTTGCGATACGTTTTCGCTCACTCCTGAGAGCTGCGTTTTTGTCGACGACATGGCAGAGAACATAGAAGCTGCCATTGCCTTCGGCATGCAAGGTGTTCAGCTAACTGACAAACATGCCGGTGGTACAGTGGTGGACGACTTGGTTGCAAAGATAGTGGCTAATCGAGGTTGAGGTTTTGAACAACGCCGAGTACCGTGTGAGCAACACGGCTATCTATCATCTTTAGGCGGAGCGGCTTCTAATTCTTCATCGGTCTCAGAGGCTGCAGCACCTGCAATAGTTCTCTTTTGACTGGGGCTTAGCTCTGCTTGCTCCTCGCCGTCTAGTTTAACCCTGACTTCTTTGCGAGCGAACTGAATGCCATTTTCGTCAAATGCTCTTTGAATGCGCACATAAAGTTCCTTTCTCATCATGAATTGAGTGCCAGGCTTGGCCATAAATTTTCCGCCAACGACGAGACCGACATCGTTTACCTGTAGAACGCCTTGGAATTTAAACGGTTGTAGTAAATCATCTGAAAATTGAGGTAAGTCGACAACATCGGCACCAATTTTCTTAAACAGATTTTTGACTTTTTTAATGTCGGTATTAAAGGGGACAGTGAATTTTAGTTTCATCATCACCCAGTCACGCGAAAAATTAGTCAGTTTAGGAATTTCGCCATAGGGGATGGTGTGCACAGCACCTCTATGGTGTCTGAGCTGCATAGAGCGTAGTGATATTTTTTCGACGGTGCCCACAGTGCCCTCTATGGAGATGTATTCGCCTGCACGGAACGCATCATCGATAAGGAAGAATAAACCGGACACGACGTCTCCCACTAATTTTTGCGAACCAAAACCTACGGCAATTCCTATTACGCCGGCTCCCGCCAGCAGTGGCGTCACATTGATACCAATATTGCTCAGACCAATAAGCACGGTCATGGTGATGACTAAAAATTGCAATGTAAACCGTAGCAGTGGAAGTATGGTTGAGAGTCTTGAAGAGCCAACGCCACCACCTTCGCCGCCACCCGGTTCTTCACTGGTTAAGTCCAACCCAGCTGCTGTGTCTTCAGCGGCTAGTTTGCGGTTTATTAGCAAGCTGACAATTTCCCAAAACAAATACCCCACTGACAGAATCATGAGTAAGCGGATGAAGTTAGATGCAACGGTCGCCCCGACCGCACCAGATGCCACATTGTGTAATTGTATTTGCCAAACATCCATAACGATCAGGACGAGTAGGCCGAAGACAAGCACCCGGCCAATGCGTAAGTAGCTGCGTTTGCTCGAGTAGTAGGCTCGTGTGGCAATAATGCCTTCGCCTTCCATGGGGGGCGTCATGTGTCCAACTACTGCTCGAATGAGCGTGTCCATTGCTGGTACAAAAAGGAAGATTGTCAATGTGACGATGTGCGGTCGGCCTCCCAGCAAATGAATGGATCCGATGCTGATAATCAGCTCAACAATTAGCCACAATAAAACTGACAAAGCGATTATTAAGTAAGGGTATAAGTTAGCTATTTTTTTCTCGGTAGGGGTAACATCGCTGTCCTTGCCCATAAGCATTTGTTTTAAGCCTTCTTTTGAATGCCAAGCAATGAAGATGACATAGGCATTAACAGACAGGGAGGCCCAAAATGCGATGCGGATAGTGCCTGGCGGAAATCCATTCAATGCATTGAAGCGGATAATGGTCCCGGCAATGCCGATTAGTACGTACAGACCCCATGCATGTTTGTAAATGAAACTCGCTGTTGTGTCATCGGTGTGGACTAAGCGCAGATCAGGTCGATTGGGCGCAATGAGGAAACGCACCAGTGCCATTAGGACACGAGGGCCAACAATGACGTTAAAAAGAACGAACGAGAAAAATTCCCTGTCTGCCGGTGCTGCTATTTGTGCAAGCACCGTGGTGGCGACGATAGTAAATGCAATTAGCCCTGCGTATTCTAGAAAAAGTCGCCTACTAAGTACGCGAAAAGAATCCTTGAAGGAGCTAGTGTCGTCAGGGTTTTCAATGACACGTTCCCATCTACTCGTGAACTTACGAACTAGCCATTCGACCATTAAGCCTAGAATTATTGCCGTTATAAATAGTCCCAATAAATTTAAAGTGTCTGATGTACCTCGATGCGAAAAAAATTGCTTGATGCTTTGTGCCTGTGTGGCAAGCATTACGGGTACTTTAATAATGGCATCAGTTGATGACGTGAAAACGCTGACACCCCAGAATTTTAGAAACGCAAAAGCGCTTGAGATCACGGCATTGGAGTTTTCAGGTTTTTCAGCGTCCTCTAGTGCGACCGCATCTAAGCCGTCGAGCAGAAGAGCGCGTACCTCTTCATCAAATAGCTGTGATACCAGAGCGCGTATTTCTTTTGGAGACTGTGGGGAGTCCGCTATATCGGCCTCAGAGCTAGTATTGGCTGATGTTAAATCCAGTAGAGATGTTTGAGCGTGAGCCGCCGTTAGGCCGTTGGTCAACAACAGAGCTAGTACGAGCGCGAATGTTCTCAAAAGGCTGGCTAGACGAATGAATTTGAGGGACTGGAAATCGTCACTTTTCATAATGGCATGTGAGTCAATTGAATAGAGTCTGTGGGGGCGTGTTTTTGCTCCCAATGGCAATAGAGGGTTGCAACCCTTTCAGTATGCCACTTAAACCATATGGTTAATAACCCCCAAATTTCAGAACACAGAATTCTGTTGTAGGTATTTGTAACCACAGGAATTTTGACTTCTACGACTGTAGGTTTCGTTGTCAACTGCAACTCGGATCTACTGTTGCACAGGCCACGATAAAGAATAGTGCCTTCTGGTGGTGCTATTCCTGATCTTGGCTTGTGGGTGTCGCTACAGTTGCATTTACAGCTTGTCGAGAGGGCTAACAGTGCCAGCGTAGTGTTGACCGATTAGATGAGTGTAAATCTGAGTCGTTTTGACATCATTGTGGCCTAACAGTTCTTGCAGCGTTCGTATATCGGTACCGGTGCTCAGAAGGTGAGTCGCAAATGAATGACGAAATGTATGACAGTTGACTCGCTTGTCACGAAGACCACATTTTTTCACAGCCCTTTGGAGTACGCGCCTGGGTACAGAAGCATCTAAGTGGAAACGGCATACTTCGCCAGTGCGGGGATGTGCTGTCCATTGGGACGCTGGAAATAAAAAAGCCCATGCCGGACTGGTACTAGCACTGGGGTATTTCTTAGATAGCGCAACATCGACTGCAACGCCAATACCTCTATCGGCGTCCTCGCGCTGCACTTCAACAGCCTTGCGCATGAAATCCTTAAGCTTAGGTATTAGGTTGGGGCTCAGCAGTGTTTGCCTATCTTTGTTCCCCTTGCCATTAACAATGGTTAGCGAAAGTCTACTAGTGTCTATATCCTTGATACGCAACGATAAGCATTCTCCAATGCGTAAGCCGCTACCGTAGAGTAATTCGAATATCAATTTGTCACGTCCTTCTAGCGTGTCCAAAATGAGCTTTACATCAGCTACGTTGAGTACGATAGGAAGTTGACGTTGCTTAGTTGCCAATTTAAAACCCATCTCGCCTAGCTCGTTTTGCAGTACATGGCGATACACAAACACCAGCGCGTTTAGAGCGACCTTTTGGGTGTTTGCCGTGACTAGCCTGTCTTGTGCTAAGTGCGTTAAGAACGCCGTGACTTCGATATGGTTGCAGTTTTTCGGATGCTTTTTATCATTGAAATAGATAAATTGCTTTGTCCAATAAATATACGTTTTTTCAGTTTCAAAACTGTAGCCGCGAAGACTGCAAGCAGCACGAATGCTCTCTAGGAAGGGGCTGTTCATTACAATTCCTTTTGTAATTTAGGGGGCAGCTATCCTTGCTACCTT
>CALKLO010000127.1 GCA_937991945.1 uncultured Granulosicoccus sp. | reverse complement strand
GGCTAAAAGTGGCGATTCACTGCTTGATCAGGATGCACACCAGGCATTGATTGATCTGCTTTGCCCATTGGCGTGTCTACTGACACCGAATGTACCCGAAGCTGCCCTATTGACGAACACAGAGCCTGCCACGTGTGAGTCCCAGCGGGTGGCTCAGGCAGAGTTGCTCAGTACGTTTGGAAGCCATGCAGTGCTAATGAAAGGGGGGCATCTTGCGGGTGAGCAGTGCGAGGACATGCTTGTGTGTAATGGCGCGCTAACTCGATTTACGCATCCGCGTATTGATACCGCAAACACGCATGGAACAGGCTGTACGTTGTCTTCAGCGATAGCAGCCTTTCTGGCCAGAGACTATGAGCTTGTTGATGCGGTCCGGCAAGCGTCTGATTATTTACATCAATCCATTCTTGGTGCTGACTCCCTGATGATCGGGCAGGGTCACGGACCCGTTCACCATTTTCACGCACAGTGGTAGGCAGCGACCGTGTCGTTAACCAGTAGCCCCGGCATTCAGGTAGATGCAGTGAGCCTGCAATTGCAATCACATCAAGTGTTCGATTCTTTGTCACTCGATTTCGCTGCGGGGCAATGCCACTGTGTGCTCGGCAGAAGTGGTGTGGGTAAATCCAGTTTGCTCAACATACTGTCTGGTTCGATAACACCGCAAATGGGTAGCGTACGTTGTTCCAACGGTGAGGCGTTGCAGCATAAAGTCGCCCATATGTTTCAGGATGACGGGTTACTGCCATGGCTGCATGTACTCGACAATGTTCAGTTAGGGTCGCGTTTGAGGGGGGAGTCAGGTGTCGAAAATAATGAGCGTGCACTGGAGCTTCTGTCGGCAGTGGGTTTAGTTGATTGGGCTTCACACTATCCGAGTAGTTTGTCCGGTGGTATGCGACAACGGGTAGCGCTTGCACGCACCTTGATGGAAAGCCGTCCTGTTATCTTGATGGATGAGCCTTTCTCAAGGCTGGATGCCATTACACGTGATGAGTTACAGCTTCTCTCGGGTCAACTGTTGCAGGGATGCACCGTTGTGCTGGTTACTCATGATCCGTCGGAGGCCTTGCGTGTAGGGCATACCGTCACTGTGTTGCATGCATCACTACCGAATAGAACAACCACCTTCGTTCCTCTGAATGAACCGCCGAGAGCTCGCTCCGACGCGCAAGTCCTCGAGATGACGTCTGACTTGTGGTCAGTGCTGGCGCATAAAGCGATCGCCAATGAGGTGTCTGTGTGACTGTGTTTGTTCAAGGCAATCAATGGGCGCACATTCGATCAATTGCCATTGTCACTATGGCAATCATTGCTGGCTGGTATTTGATCGTTGAAGTTACTGGCGTTCCATCTTTTATTTTTCCCAATCCATTGGAAGTGGTATCAGTGCTGGTTGAAAAACCACATTATTTTTTGAAGCACACCCTAGTCACAACAACGGAAATAGTGATTGGATTGCTACTGGGTTGTCTGTTGGGAATTGGCAGTGCGCTTGTATTGCTATTTTTTGAGAATAGTCGTCGATGGGTTTTACCGTTGATGGTTGTCAGCCAGTCAATTCCCGTTTTTGCACTAGCACCATTGCTGACTCTATGGCTGGGCTACGGCATGAGCTCCAAGATTGCCATGGCCGTTCTGATCATCTATTTCCCTGTGGTTGCTGCAAGTTTCGATGGGTTGCGCCATACACCTCCGGCCATGCTTGCACTGGCGCAATCCATGAGCGCAACAGCGTGGTCTGTGATTGTGCATATTCGCTTTCCAGCGGCGTTGCCGTCCATTGCCTCAGGTGTACGTGTCGCTGCATCGGTTGCCCCGATAGGTGCGGTCATTGGTGAATGGGTAGGGTCGAGCCAGGGGTTGGGGTTTGTGATGCTCAATGCCAATGGACGTATGCAAACTGACGAGTTGTTCGCCGCTTTAGTGTGTCTCAGTTTGGTGGCTGTCCTGTTGTACGTTTGCGTGAATAAGGCGTTAGAGAAATGTATCTATTGGCAATCTGATACAGCGTTATTCAAAGAGCCGCGTTAACTCACTAACTCCATAATTCCATAACCTTTAGAACCGTAAATGAAGATGAAGAAAATATTGTGTCTTATTACATTTTCGCTATTTCCAATGTCCGCATTCAGCGCAGATAAGTTAACTGTGCTGTTGGACTGGTTTACCAATCCGGACCACGCTCAGTTGGTACTGGCCGAAGAGCTTGGGTATTTCAAGGACCTTGATCTGGACGTTGAAATGATAGAACCAACAGATCCCAGTTTGCCGCCTAAGATGGTTGCTGCTGGAAAGGCCGACATTGCCATCACGTATCAGCCGCAACTGCATGTTCAAGTGTCTCAGGATTTGCCACTTGTTCGCTTTGGCACATTGGTATCCACGCCATTGAATTCATTGGTTGTATTAAAAGATGGCCCGATAAAATCAATTGGTGATCTTGCTGGAAAAAAAGTGGGCTTCTCAGTAGGCGGATTTGAAGACGCCTTATTGAAGACCATGCTGGAAACGCATGGTTTAACACTGCAGGATGTAGAGCTTGTTAATGTTAACTTCTCCTTGTCGCCTTCTCTCATTACTGGTCAGGTCGATGCCGTTATTGGCGCGTTCCGAAATTTTGAATTGAATCAGATGGACATCGTGGAGCGCCCGGGCACAGCCTTCTACCCAGAGGAGCATGGTGTCCCTTTGTATGATGAGCTCATATTGGTTGCTCATAGTGAGCAGCGTGAAAACCCAGCTTTAGGCAGGTTCATTGACGCTATACAACGTGCAACTACCTACATTATTAATCATCCAGAGCAGGCTTGGGAGTTGTTCAAGAACAGTGCCCCCGACACGCTAGATAACGAGTTGAATAGACGCGCTTGGCTCGATACGTTGCCACGCCTT
>CALKLO010000126.1 GCA_937991945.1 uncultured Granulosicoccus sp. | reverse complement strand
ATCGGGTGATCAGCCGCACACACAATGCTCAGTGGGTCTGGCCACACCAATTGCGTAATCAGGCTGCCTTCCAAATTATCAGGCAAGGTAACCACGGCTAACTCAATATGCCCATTGGCCACCTCGGCACACGCCAGCTCAGAGTCCATAAAGAGTAAGTCGAGTTCTACTTGTGGATGAGCCTGCGTAAAAGCTTTAAGAATTGGGGGTAGGCGATGTATGCCTACGTGATGACTGGTGGCGAGCCGCAGGCGTCCGCTGACCTCGGTGGCGAGTGAAAGCACCTCTTCGCGGCTGATATCGATATCGGTCAGTATGCGCCGGGCGCTAATCAGAAATTTCTCGCCAGCTTCTGTGAGCTGGATGTTCCGCCCCAATCTATCGAACAAGCTGGTTTTTAAGTCGTCCTCAAGTGCTGCAATGCGTTTGCTTATGGCAGGTTGCGTCATAAACAAGGTTTCTGCGGCTCGTGAGAATGAGCCGGATTCAGCGACGGCTACAAAGGCCTTGAGTGTTGGGAAATCCATCTTGATATTCCACCATGGAATGGCAACTATAATCAATATGAATTTGAGTTATTTGATTTCGGTCGTTAATATAGTCAGCTGTGAGTAAACCCTGATAGAGGCACTGAATCGATGGCTGGCAAAACTTTATACGACAAGGTCTGGGACGCGCATGTTGTCAATCAGCAAGAAGATGGCACCGTACTGCTGTATATCGACCGTCATTTAGTGCATGAAGTGACATCCCCTCAGGCTTTTGAAGGGCTGCAGCTCGCCGGGCGAAAGCCCTGGCGTACCAGCTCAATGCTGGCTGTTGCTGATCACAATGTGCCAACCACTGATCGCGCCAACGGCATTGAAGACCCTATATCGCGTCTTCAGGTAGAAACCCTCGATGCGAACTGCGAAACCTTTGGTGTCACCGAATTCAAGATGAACGATTTGCGCCAAGGTATTGTGCATGTCATTGGACCTGAGCAAGGAGCGACGTTGCCAGGTATGACCGTTGTATGTGGAGATTCACATACATCCACTCACGGTGCTTTTGGTGCGTTGGCGTTTGGTATTGGTACCTCAGAGGTTGAGCATGTCATGGCAACGCAAACCTTGTTGCAGAAGAAGTCACGCAACATGCTTATAAGCGTTGATGGTGCAGTGGGCCCCGGTGTTACTGCAAAAGATATCGTGCTAGCTATCATCGGTAAGATTGGCACAGCAGGGGGCAATGGTTGCACTATTGAATTTGGTGGTGAGGCCATACATGCGCTGTCTATGGAAGGGCGTATGAGTGTGTGCAACATGGCTATTGAAGCGGGGGCACGTGCCGGTATGATTGCCGTTGATGACACAACCATTGATTACTTAAAAGGACGTCCGTTTGCACCTAAAGGTGAGACGTGGGATAAAGCCCGCGAAGCATGGCTAGACTTAAAGTCCGATGACGATGCCATATTCGATGAAGTCGTGACGCTTAATGCTGCCGATATCGAACCGCAGGTTTCTTGGGGAACCTCTCCTGAAATGGTTGCATCAGTCAATGCGCATGTGCCAAACCCCGCCGCTGATGAGTACGCTAATAAGCGAGAAGGGTACGAACGTGCACTGGAATACATGGACCTAGAAGCTGAGTCGCCATTGACAGATATTAAGTTAGACAGAGTCTTTATTGGCTCTTGCACTAACTCACGTATAGAAGACTTACGAGCAGCAGCAGCTGTCATTAAAGATCGCAAAGTAGCTGACTCCATTAAGCAGGCGTTGGTTGTACCAGGCTCTGGTTTAGTTAAGCAGCAAGCTGAAAAAGAAGGCTTAGATAAGCTCTTTATAGACGCCGGGTTTGAGTGGCGTGAGCCTGGGTGTTCAATGTGCCTAGCTATGAACGCCGATCGCTTAGAGTCGGGTGAGCGTTGTGCTTCGACCTCTAACCGAAACTTTGAAGGCAGACAGGGACAGGGTGGGCGTACGCATTTAGTTAGCCCTGCTATGGCAGCAGCGGCAGCCATAGCAGGCCACTTCGTCGATGTTCGACATTTCTAGGGAGCGCTTAAGACAATGAAATCTTTTACACAATTGAATGGCCTTGCGGTCCCATTGATGCGCTCTAACGTTGATACGGACGCCATCATTCCCAAGCAATTTTTAAAATCAATTAAGCGCTCAGGTTTTGGCGTTAACTTGTTTGATGAATGGCGTTATCTGGATGCAGGCTTCCCCGGTCAGGATTCTTCAACTCGTCAGCCCAACCCAGACTTCGTTTTAAACGTAGACAGGTACAAAGGTGCCCAGGTTCTTATCGCGGGTGAAAATTTTGGTTGCGGTTCATCGCGTGAGCATGCGGTATGGGCGTTAGATGATTTTGGTTTTCGAACCGTTATAGCACCAGGCTTTGCCGATATATTTAACAACAACTCATTTAAAAGCGGGTTGCTGCCTATTGTGTTGGACAAAGAGATTGTTGAAGCGTTAGCTGCCGAGTGTGAAGCTTCGGAAGGCTATAAGCTCGATATCGACCTTAAAGCCCAAACGGTAACCACGCCTTCAGGTCAGGTTCACTCTTTTGAAGTGGACAGTTTTCGAAAAGATTGTTTGCTAAACGGCTTTGACGATATAGAGCTGACGTTGCAGCAACGCTATCGCATAGAAGAGTACGAAGAAACACGTCGTAAAAATGCGCCGTGGTTGTTCGACACACCCGCATGAAGCTCGTCATTGGTAACAAGAACTACTCGTCCTGGTCATTAAGACCGTGGATATTGATGCATCATGCACAGTTAGATTTTAATGAAATCAATGTCTCGCTTTTTACCGATGAGGGCGCAAAATTAATAGACGAGTGGTGTCCTGCTAAGCGCGTTCCTGTGTTGCACGATGGCCCGTTGGTTCTGTGGGACTCCCTGGCTATTTGTGAATACATAGCGGACAAAGTAACCGATCGCTCCTTATGGCCAGAACGTACCGACGACAGGGCAAAGGCCAGAGCTATGAGTGCCGAAATGCATTCAAGTTTTGCAGCGCTCAGAGAGGCAATGCCTATGAACTGCCGCAGAACTGTGAAAGGGTTTACACCTGCACTCGATGTTCAAATCGATATCAATCGAATTGTGCAGTTGTTTGAGGATGCGCTCCAGCAGAGCAACGGGCCTTGGCTCTTTGGTAGCTATACCGTAGCCGATGCCATGTATGCACCGGTGGCCTCACGCTTTGCAACGTACCAAATTCAACTGCCAGCGTTGTCTCAACGTTACGTGGACCGCACGCTCAGTGATGCGCCCATGCAAGATTGGTATGCGGCGGCTCAGGCTGAAGCGGCTGTCATCGAACGCGCTGAAGTTCCAGATTTAACTATTACCTAATTTAGGATATTACCCATGTCTGAAGCACGAAAAATCGTCATTCTTCCCGGTGACGGCATAGGTCCGGAAATCATTGCAGAAGGTGAGAAAGTTCTGCAAGTTGTTAACGATAAATACAATCTAGGCTTGGCCACACAAACCTGCC
This sequence comes from uncultured Granulosicoccus sp., assembly GCA_937991945.1. Lineage (GTDB taxonomy): Bacteria > Pseudomonadota > Gammaproteobacteria > Granulosicoccales > Granulosicoccaceae > Granulosicoccus. The sequence goes on along the minus strand of CALKLO010000126.1, from coordinate 23,476 downwards.
TGTTTGGTGGAGCGGCTTATGATGAGCACGGCACACCATTGCCCGATGCAACGTTGGAGGCTTGTCGCCAAGCCAGCGCCATTCTGTTAGGCGCTATCGGTGGCCCCAAGTACGAAGCAGCACCACGAGAACTACGACCTGAGCGCGGACTATTAGGGTTACGTGCTGAGCTAAAACTCTTTGCCAACTTGCGACCCGCACTGTTGTACCCAGAATTGGCGGATGCCTCTTCGCTGAAGCATGAGTTAGTTGCAGGTTTAGATCTCATGATTTTGCGTGAGCTAACCGGTGGAATTTATTTTGGCCAGCCGCGCGGTATTGAAGTTCGAGATGGTGAGCGTGTTGGTTTCAACACCATGGTGTACAAGGAATCAGAAATTCGTCAGATAGCCGTACGTGCATTTGAAATTGCTCGCCAGCGCGGTTCACGCTTATGTTCGGTGGACAAAGCCAATGTGCTAGAAGTGTCGGAACTTTGGCGTGAGGTCGTTATCGATGTGCACGCTGATTACCCGGATGTCGAACTGAGCCATATGTATGTTGATAATGCGGCGATGCAGTTAGTACGTGCGCCTAAGCAGTTCGACGTCATGGTGACTAGTAATATATTCGGCGATATTTTGTCAGATGCAGCTGCAATGTTGACAGGTTCCATCGGCATGTTGCCTTCCGCATCGTTGGATGATGCAGGAAAAGGCATGTATGAGCCTATTCATGGTTCAGCGCCAGACATCGCAGGACAAGGCATAGCTAACCCGTTAGCTACGATATTGTCTGTTGCCATGATGCTCCGGTACACGCTTGCTGAAGCCGCTGCTGCTGATGCTATTGAAAACGCTGTTGCGAACGTAATTTCTGCTGGCTACCGATGCCCAGATATCGCAACAGGCAACGCCGGCGAGAAGCTGGTAACAACCGTACAAATGGGAGAGGCCGTACTGGCTGCTCTTCAATCAGGTGTAAGTTCATGAGTAAGACATACGATATCGCAGTAGTTGGAGCCACAGGTGCTGTGGGTGAAACCATGCTATCCATACTTGCAGAACGTAAATTCCCTGTCGGCAAGGTGCATGCTTTGGCTAGCGCGCGATCTGCGGGAAAGCGCGTAGCGTTTGGTGATAAGCAGTTAGTTGTTGCAGATCTGGACACGTTTGATTTCTCTCAAGTTCAGATCGGAATGTTTTCTCCAGGTGGTTCCGTGTCAAGAATATATGCCCCCAAAGCTGCTGCAGCGGGTTGCGTAGTGATTGATAACACATCAGAATTTCGCTATGACGACGACAAGCCGCTTATCATTCCTGAAGTGAATGCACACGCAATTGCAGGTTACAAAGCCACAAATATTATTGCTAATCCCAATTGTTCTACTATCCAGATGCTAGTGGCTTTAAAACCTTTGCACGATGCGTTTGGAATTACACGGGTCAATGTGTGTACCTATCAGGCTGTATCGGGCACTGGCAAAGAGGCGATTGAGGAACTCGGCGGACAAACTGCTAAGCTACTCAATGGATTGCCTGCAGAACCATCGGTTTACCCTAAGCAGATTGCATTTAACGTATTGCCTCATATCGACGATTTTCAAGAAAACGGCTATACGAAGGAAGAGATGAAAATGGTCTGGGAGACGCATAAGATCATGGAAGACAGTTCGATTGCTGTAAACCCTACTTGCGTGAGAGTGCCCGTGTTTTTCGGTCACTCAGAAGCTGTACACATAGAGACGAGGGAACCTATTACTGCTGTTCAGGCACGAGAAATGCTGAGTACAGCACCAGGAGTGGTAGTTATGGATGAGCGAAAGGATGGGGGATACCCCACTGCCGTGACAGAATCAGCAGGTACAGATGCTGTTTTCGTCGGGCGGATTCGCGAAGACATCAGTGTTGAGAATGGGCTTAACCTTTGGGTTGTGTCCGACAACGTTAGAAAGGGCGCTGCTTTAAATAGTGTCCAGATCGCTGAATGTCTCGTTCAAGATTACTTATAGACGCTGTTCTATTGGTCAATATTTGCGATACTTGTCCATTAGGTAGCGTCGTAACAGTTAATTATGTATGACTTGTTTCGACGAACCCTCGTCAAAGGACTGCAAGTCATTCAAATGAGTGGGACTCAATACGTGCGAAAACTAGCAACGGCCGCAGCAGTAAGTCTAGCCCTGGCATCAGGTGGGGCTTTCGGACTTGGTCTGGGTGATATTGAAATGCGCTCTGCGCTCAATCAACCCATGGAAGCCGAGATACGATTAACATCGGTTCAACCCGGCGAACTCAACGGCATGATTGTGCAGTTGGCTTCAGCTGAGGCCTTTGCGCGGGCAGGCATCGATAGGGCATCAGTGCTCTCCGAGCTTTCTTTCACCGTTGATCAGGCTGGTACGGTACCGGTTATTCGCATTTCCAGTCGCGTACCTGTCGTCGAGCCGTTTCTAAATTTCTTATTAGAAGTGGATTGGCCTCAGGGACGAATGATTCGCGAATACACAGTATTGTTGGATCCACCTGTATTCATGACGCCATCGGCGACAAACCGAAACTCCTCTTCAGATCAACCTGCACTGGTGCAGCGCGGTGAAGAGGCTTTGGTTGTTCCAACACCTATTCAACGTGAAACTGATTCCGCTAGCGAAGCGGTTGATTTGAGTTTACTGGCTCCACCCGATGTGACTGGTGGTGAAGGTGAATTGATCAGCCTTGAAGCCGTGGGCGATGGTCAGCAATTTGACGAATTTAACGGTGAAATTGTGTCATTAACTGATCTCGGCGCGCCAAACACAGCCGCTATTCAGCAACGTGATTCGTTCGGCACCGGTGCAGTAGAAAGTTTTGATGGCTTCGAAGTCGAAGTATTTGGAGGCTCAGAGGAGACAGGTAACGGCAGCTTTGCAGGGTCTAACGACTCTACAGTCGTTTCACTATCAGACCTTGGCACTTCAAGCGGGACTGCCAATGGCTCTATTGCAGTAGAGCGGGGCGATACGCTGTATGAAATCGCTGAATCAAATACGGTCGGTGGCGCTTCAATCCAGCAAATGATGTTGGCGTTACTCAAAGCTAACGACTCTGCGTTTATTAACGGCAATATCAATCTGGTTAAAGCCGGAGAGTCACTTCGCGTGCCTACGGCCAGTGAAGCGACTGAAATTTCTCAATCTCAAGCCTTGGCCGCTATCAGTGACCAAAACCAACTATGGCGTGATTACCGTGATTCACTGCGTGGCACTACTGGAACTCAGCTAGCGTCCGATACACCGTCCTCGTTCGGTTTGTCATCAGAGTCTTCGCAGGAAGCAGATGCTGGTGTTGCAACCGTTGAGCCGTTCATTGATGAAGACGCGTCGCTCTTGTCATCGAGTGCTCGCGAAATTATTGAAAATGCACGAAACGAATTTGAAAATCGCGAAGAGCTAAAACTGATTGCAGACAATGCACCGTCAAGCACAGCCTCTAGCGCAACATCCAATGAAAACTCGGATGCCGAAGCCGGTCGTTTGGGTGATGTAAATCGAAAGCTGCAGCTAGCACGAGAAGAACTATCTTCAACGCGCTTACAGTCTGGCGATTTGCAAGATCAAGTCACTGAGTTAGAGAGCACATCAGAAAACCTAGACGCTTTGGTGACATTGCGACAAACAGGCGTTGCCCAATTAGAAGCTCAGTTGGCCGATGCTCGCAACAGCGGTGATGAGGGTAGCGATGTTATTCAAGGCGTTCTTGATGGAGCTTCTGACACGATGTCTGACGCATCAGATGCCGCAGGCGAGTTTGTAGATTCAGGCACTAACGCGCTTACTGATGCAGGCGAGCAGTTAGACGAAGTCGAACTCTACTCCGAAGATGGCGATGAGACAGCGGCTTCAGGTTTAGACGATGAGCAAGCAACGTCTAACGATGAACAGGTACAACCTGTTCAGGGCGAACAAGCTGAAGAGCAAACTGCTTGGTATCAAGATGTTATGGCTCAGCCGCAAAAGCTAGCAATAGCCGGTCTTGGCTTGTTAGCAGCACTGGGTGTTGCCGGTACATTGTTATGGAGACGTCGACGTGAAGACGACGTAGAAGAAGAACTTGGTTTTGGCGAAGGCGTTGATTTTATCGACGATGACGAAGCCGCCGATTTACAAGCAGACATTAGTAACAACGGATTTGATGATGTAGACGAATTCGATGACTTTGGCGAAGTAGGTGGTGGTGTAGCTGCAGTTGGGGCTGGGGCCGCAGTAGCAGGCGTTGCTGCCGCATCGTCTAGCTTTGACGATTTTGATGCTGAAGTGGGTGCTCAGAACTTTGACGACAACCAAGATTTTGGTGGCATGGAAGAGTCAGATCTTTCTGAGATGGAAGGCGGTTCAGACTCTGAAGCCAACATCGACGAAGCGTTGGATAGAGACGACACGATTTCAGAAGTCGATGTGTATCTCGCTTACGGATTGCATGGCCAGGCAGAGGAATTACTGCACAAGGCTATTGAGAGAAATCCTAATCAGCAAGAATATTCGCAAAAGCTTCTGCAGACATATCATGCGCAAGGCAACGGTGATAGCTATATCGATGCAGCCAGAAATTTCCATGCACGATTTGGCGGTCCGTTAAATCCTGAGTGGGCTGGCGTAGCTGCAATGGGAGCCGAGCTTGTACCTGACGAGTCTCTATTCCAATTAGATGGCAACAGCGTTGAGTCTCTAGGATCTAACTTCTCCTCAGATGCCGGCCAGTTGACAGAAGACGACTTTCTTCCAGCTCTTGACTCAGTCGATGAGATGGGTGCGGTCAATCGTTCAATCGATGCGACTAACACTGACGAACTGGCTGCTGATCTAGACGATTCAGAAGGCGGATTTAGCTTAGGCGGTTCGGCGGCGGCAATCGCTGGCGGAGCAGGAGCTGCGGCTGCTGCCGGTGCAGCGGCATTGTCCTCATCTAAAGACTCACTAGTGTCTTCTGCGAAAGATTCCCTTAACTTCGATGTAGACGAAACTGAGTTGATGGATCAAAGCCTTGATCCGGCATTCGCTTTTGACGAAGCTGATCTGGAAGCCACCGGTGATTTTTCACAAATTGCAGGTGAGCTGGCTGAGGAAGAGGGCGATGGCATCGACTTCACTAGTTTCGACGATACTCTGGCGGTAGGCGCATCAAGCAATTTGCTCGATGACACTATTGCAGATGAAGACGGCCTTGGCGCTGCGCTCACCATGGATGAGTTAGATGGTGTGATGGGTACTGCGGACGATCTGACACTGGATCTTGATCAACTATCAGGTGATTTGGAACTAGATTCTGCAGAGCTTATGAATTCTGACCTAGGTGATTTGGATCTGCCTGAATTGGACGCTGTTGATGATCTGTCTGCGAATGACTTGTCAGCAAGATCAGCCAGCAATGATGAGGACGCCATGGAAACCATGTTGGACTTAGCCAAAGCCTATATCGATATGGGTGACAAAGATTCAGCGAGCAGTGCTTTGGACGAGATTGTCAAAAGCGGCAATCCTGCACAGGTCACTGAAGCAGAAACCTTGTTGCACAAGATCTCCTGATCTAAGACCACAATAAATGGCTTTAAAACGAATAGCCCTGGCCGTCGAATATGACGGTCAGGGCTTTTGTGGTTGGCAGCGTCAACCACATTGTCATTCTGTTCAGGCTGAAGTCGAACAGGCGCTTGGGAAAATATCCCAGCAAGCTGTAACCGTCTTTTGTTCTGGGCGCACCGATACCGGCGTACATGCCGCAGCTCAAATAGTGCACTTCGACACTGAGCTGAGCAGGCCTCTAAGAGCTTGGACCTTCGGTACTAATTCTCACCTAGACAGGCGCGTGGTTATTCACTGGGCGGCAGAAGTTCCACTGAAATTTCACGCAAGATTCAGTGCCTTAGACAGAAGCTATCGCTTCACGATTTTAAATCGCCCCACTCGGCCTGGTTACCAAGCTGGAACCTTAGGTTGGGAGAGGAATGCTCTGGATGCGCAGCGCATGCATAATGCGGCTCAGGTGCTTGTAGGGGAACACGATTTTTCAAGTTTCCGATCGTCTCAATGCCAAGCAAATCATCCCGTTCGGTTTCTCAAAAGAATTGCTGTGCGCCGTGAGTTGGATCGAATTGTGGTCGAAGTGACTGCAAATGGTTTTCTGCACAACATGGTGCGAATCCTGACCGGTTGTCTGCTGGCTATCGGTAAGGGTGAGCAACCTGAGAATTGGATGGCAACATTGCTTGAGGCCAAGGATAGGACCCGCGCAGGGGTCACCATTCCTCCTAATGGATTGTGTTTTTTGCAGGCTAGCTACCCGGACGAATTTGGTGTTCCAGATTTCGAAAAAAATAAGGCCCAACCCGTTTATCCGTAAAACCAATTATGGCTTCACAGCAAGTCATCTGGTAAAGTTCCAAGCACTATGGCGCGAAGAACCCGAGTCAAAATTTGTGGTATCACACGCCTGCAAGACGCCCATGAGGCGCAAGCGCTAGGTGCGGACTCGCTCGGCTTCGTATTTGTCCCTGCCAGCAAACGATACATAGCGCCTGAGGAGGCAGCTGTCATCGTTAAAACACTGTCACCCTTCATTACATCGGTTGGCCTGTTTCTAAACGCTGAGGCGTCTCAGGTCCGCCATGTGTTGAGTTTGATGCCGTCTCTGATGCCCCAATTTCATGGGCAGGAGTCGGCTGATTTCTGTGATCAGTTCGAGCGTCCTTATCTGAAAGCTATTGGCGTCGGAGGCGGCATGCCTGACAATGCTGAATTGGCAGAATTCCGACACTGTGCCGGTTTTTTGTTTGATAGCAATGTGCCAGGAGAGCTTGGCGGTACAGGGCACGCATTCGATTGGTCGAAACTTGTGCGAAATAATGAAACTCCATTGATATTAGCGGGCGGCATCAACGTACAAAACATTGAGCGCGCGATTAAGCAGGTGGCGCCTCACGCAGTTGATGTCAGTTCCGGCGTGGAATTGAGCAAAGGGATCAAAGATCCTGACGCCATGAAACAATTTATGGTGGCGGTATCCAAGGCAGACGAATCAAACTGATTCGCTCATCTTGGTTCGTCAGCTTCCAGACAATACGATTTTAGGAATATTTTTATGAATACAGCGGTTGAATCGGTCGAGGGCAAACTCTCGCAGCAATTTCCCGATAGCCGAGGGCATTTTGGCGTATACGGCGGTAGCTTTATCGCAGAAACGCTTATGGATCCTGTTAGCGAATTACAGGAAGCCTATGCCCACTATCGCTTGGATAAAGAGTTCATCGCTGAGTTTGAGTGGGAACTTAAGAATTTCGTAGGTCGCCCCAATCCGCTGTACCACGCACGCCGCATGTCCAGCGAGCTGGGTGGTGCTCAGATATGGCTCAAGCGAGAAGATCTGAATCACACGGGCGCCCACAAAATCAACAATACGGTCGGTCAAGCACTGTTGGCTCGTCGGATGGGCAAGAAGAGAATCATTGCTGAGACAGGCGCTGGCCAGCACGGCGTAGCCACTGCCACGGTATGCGCTCGTTGGGGTATGGAATGTATCGTTTACATGGGTGAAGAGGACATTGTTCGGCAAGCGCCCAACGTATTTCGCATGAAGCTTCTGGGAGCAACGGTTGTACCGGTGACTTCTGGCTCACGAACGCTCAAAGACGCTCTTAACGAGGCTATGCGTGATTGGGTTGGCAACGTGGACGATACGTTCTACATCATTGGTACTGCAGCAGGCCCGCATCCTTATCCTGCCATGGTGCGTGATTTCAACAGCGTCATCGGTAAAGAAATTAAGGAGCAATCACTCGAGCATACGGGTCGACTACCTGATGCCGTTATCGCCTGTGTAGGTGGTGGTTCGAATGCTATCGGCGCCTTCCATCCGTTTCTAGATGACAAAGACGTCGATTTGATTGGTGTGGAAGCAGGGGGTGATGGTCTAGAGACTGGGCGTCATGCAGCACCACTTAGTGCCGGTAAGCCAGGCGTGCTTCACGGCAACCGAACGTACCTCATGGAAGACGAGGCTGGTCAGATCATCGAAACGCACAGTGTCTCTGCCGGTTTAGATTATCCGGGCGTTGGGCCTGAGCATTCGTGGCTTAAAGACATTGGCCGCGCTCAATACGTAGCAGCTACTGATACCGAAGCTTTGGATGCAACTCACAAGTTATGTCGAATCGAGGGTATCATTCCGGCGTTGGAGTCTGCTCATGCGCTGGCTCATGCAATGAAGATAGCGCCGACTATGGGTGCTGACATTAATTTGGTCGTCAACCTCTCCGGTCGAGGTGACAAGGACATCAATACGTTGGCCGATATTGAAGGAATTACTCTGTGACCAGAAGTCGAATCGCTGCAAGTTTTGCTAAGGATGCCAACCGTAAGCTGTTGGTGCCCTACATAACGGCTGGAGATCCTTCTTTGGATATCACGCTCGATCTCATGCACACCTTAGTCAAGGCTGGTGCGGATGTCATCGAGTTGGGTATACCGTTTTCAGACCCCATGGCTGATGGCCCTGTCATTCAAGCCGCTTGTGAGCGTGCATTGAAAAACAACGTCACGCTTGTGCAAGTGATGGAAACGGTCAAGCGTTTTAGACAAACCAATACCGAAACAGCTGTTGTGTTGATGGGGTATATGAACCCAGTTGAGATACTCGGTTATAAGAAATTTGCAGAACTGGCAAGCGATGCAGGCGTTGATGGCGCCCTCACCGTTGATCTACCTCCAGAAGAGGCGGGTGAATTGGTTGAGGAGCTTAACGCCAAGGGTATCGACAGCATTTTCTTGCTGTCGCCAACAACCCCTGATGCGCGTGTTAAGCAAGTGTGTGAAATTGGTAGCGGCTACATCTATTATGTGTCGCTCAAAGGGGTCACTGGCGCCGCAAACATCGACACAGCCGAAGTGGCTGGCAAGGTTTCTCATATCAAAAGCTTTGCTGATATTCCTGTGGCGGTCGGTTTTGGTATCCGCGATGCGGCTTCCGCTGCTGCTATTTCGGAATCCGCTGACGCGGTTGTCGTTGGCAGCGTATTGGTATCACTGGTCGGTGAACACGGTGACAACCCTGAGTTGTTGCATGAAAAGATGTTTGAAACCGTTAATGGCATGAGAGTCGCCATGGACCGTGCAGGAGAAGCATCATGAGTGATGACGAAAAACCTAAAGACGTTGAAAAGAAAACTATGGTCCCCTCCATTCCGGGGCTGAGTTGGTTCGAAAAACTAATTCCTGCGCGTATTGGTACGCGCAACGAAGAGAAAGGCACTGTTCCGGAAGGTCTATGGGTTAAGTGCGACAACTGCTCAAACGTGCTTTATCACGCTGAGTTAGAGCGAGCGCAAGATGTCTGCATTAAGTGCGGACACCATATGTTGATCAGTGCCAGAAAGCGCATTGAAAGACTGCTCGATGCTGATAGTGATAACCAGGAAATCGGTGCCTCCGTAGAGCCAATCGATATCCTGAAATTCAAAGATTCCAAGCGCTACAAAGATCGCTTAACTCAAGCTACAAAAGACTCGGGTGAAAAAGACGCTTTGGTGGTCATGCAAGGCACGTTGAAGGGCATGCCCGTCGTGGTTGCTGTATTCGACTTTAATTTCATGGCAGGTTCCATGGGGTCAGTCGTCGGCGAACGCTTCAGTCGCGGTTGCGAGAGAAGCTTAGAGCAAGGTATTCCCTTTATTTGTTTTAGTGCCAGCGGTGGCGCTCGAATGCAAGAAGCGTTGTATTCGCTGTTGCAAATGGGTAAGACCAGTTCCTTGCTCCGGCGTTTGGCCGATAGAGGTTTGCCCTACATATCTGTACTCACTGATCCGACTATGGGTGGTGTATCAGCTTCATTGGCTATGTTGGGCGATATTATTATTGCAGAGCCAGGTGCAAGAATTGGTTTTGCTGGCCGTAGAGTCATTGAGCAAACCGTGCGAGAAAAACTGCCTGAAGGCTTTCAGAGCAGTGAGTTCTTGCTAGAGCACGGTGCCATTGACTTGATCTGTGATCGACGCGATATGCGCGATACCCTCGCAAGGTTGTTGGCCAAGCTCAGTGACAAGCCAGTTTTAAAATATGACGAAGTCCGTGTAGCTGCTCCTGCTGAGTCATGATTTATAGAGGGTCTGAGCAGTGAGCGTCGCTTCAGAGTCGGGGCAGGCCAGCCCTCCGAGTGAATCAGATTCGCTCAGTCAGTGGTTAACGTGGCTAGAAACTATCCACCCTGTGTCCATAGACATGGGGTTGGACAGAGTCGGGCAAGTTGCCGACAGGCTTGCAATGCGCCCTGTATCAAAACCCTTGATACTAGTGGGCGGCACTAATGGCAAAGGCTCAACGGTTACGATGCTATCGGCCATTTATTCATCGGCTGGATACCGCGTAGGCAGTTATACCTCTCCGCACATCAGCGATTTTGAAGAGCGAATCCGTATAGACGGTGTCATGGCCAGTTCGGCAGATATCGTCAGTGCACTCGCCTATGTCGAAGCGGGGAGGCACCCGCAAACACTGACTTATTTTGAGTACACAACGCTTGCGGCTATGCGTGTTTTTCACGAGCAGCGCTGTGATGTCTATATCTTGGAAGTGGGGCTTGGCGGGCGGCTAGACGCTACCAATTTATGGGACGCCGATTGCTCGGTGGTGACCAGCATTGCGCTAGATCATCAGGATTACTTGGGTTCAGATGTGTCTGTCATTGCGACTGAAAAAGCGGCTATCGGCAGGCCTAATAGGCCTTTGGTTGTTGGCGATATAGAACCACCCGCGTCTTTATTTCAATTCGCTGCTGATCACGATATGCAGGTTGATCACGTAGGCGCTAAGGCCGTTGCTGATCTACCGTCAACATCGTTGTCGGGTGCTCACCAAAAGCGCAATGCCGGGTGCGCCGTAGCGGTTGTTGAGCACATGCAAGGGCAGTTGCCCGTTGGCCCTGAAACGATTTACCAAGCCTTACAGGGAATTACCATCTCAGGCCGATTTGAAAAACTACACATTGATGGCGTGGATGTCTTGTTAGATGTTGCTCACAATCCAGCGGGTGCTCAGGCATTGGCGGCGACATTGGAAGAGAATTTCCACGGTGTGAAAGCACAGATCATCTTTGCCTGTATGGCTGACAAAGACATACTTGGAATTGTGGGTGTGCTTTCCCCTGTCGCAGAGCATTGGCATTGCGTACCGTTGGAGGTGCCTCGTGCTAAGGCTGCAGACCAATTAGCCTCTACCATCAATATGCTCAATAGCGGCTCAGCGAGCTCGTATGTCACGGTGCAATCTGCCTGTGATGCAGCACTGAGTGTTGCGCGCGAACATTCGCAGCCGTTATTGGTTGCAGGTTCGTTCTTCACTATCGCTGATGTTCGACGTGTATTGGAAACCTCTGGCGCGCCATAGCGGGCCGGGATAAGTATGAGTTCCTCCAAAGACGATACTGAGAGTAATTTCCGACAAAGGCTTTGGGGTGGTGCGGTGATCGTCGCCATCATGGTAATCGTGCTGCCATTTCTACTCGATGGCGCAGGCAGTGAAAGTCAGTTCCGACGGGTGGAGAAGCTGCGTCAGGAGCCGCCTAACGTTGTCGATGAGGCTGGAAACAGCAGCTTGCAAGCAATACCTGCCATGCGCTCTAACGAGCAGCCAGTGGGTGTGACGCAAATTAAAGTCGGTGAGGACGACCCGCCAGATTACATGAAAGCCTCGAAAGAGGTCCAAGAGTCGTTAAACCAGACACGCACAGCAGCTCCCTTAACGGCGTGGGTGGTTCAGGCAGGTAGCTTTATCGACCAAGAAAACGCCTATGCGGTGCGCAATTTACTGCGTCGTTCCGGCTTTGCCTCCTTTGTACGAGATCGAAATGCGGTCACAGACCCGTTTCGCGTACTGGTCGGGCCAATGATTTCAGAGCAAAGTGCTAACGGCGCGCGCGAAAAAGTGGAGTCTTTGCTGGGAAGAAATGCACTAGTGATGAGTTACCCCTGATCCTTCGCCCCTTAACAGGGATGCTTTTGTTAACATTCGCACTTGCAACGCAGGCGGTGCCAAGACGTGTCTGAAGTCGACCTAGTCATTTTGGCTGTCATTGTTTTTTCGGCAATCATCAGTTTTATGCGTGGGTTCTTTCGAGAAGCCATGAGTTTGGGCACGTGGGTGGCCGCTATAGCCATCACACTACTGTTCACCAGCAGATTCTCGGTACTTCTGCCAATCGACACAGTTCAAAGCCCCCAAGCCCGAGCCACTATCAGTGCTTTGAGTTTGTTTGTGGGCACGTTATTGATGGGAAATGTCATCAATTGGGTGTTTGGGCGCATTATGTCCCGATCCATTGTGGGCAAAATAGACCGGTTCGTTGGCGTCGGGTTTGGCGTACTCCGAGGCATCATTATTGTCAGTTTGTTGGTGCTAGCAGCCAATCTAGTTCCAGAGCTTAAGCAGGAAGTGTGGTGGCGCGATTCCGGTGCTCTGCCTACCTTTCAAAAAATTGCCAAATCTATGCATGAAAAACTGCCAGAAGGCATATCACAGCATTTCGATTTCACTCCTATAGGGTACTGACTAACCATGTGCGGCATTATTGGAATTGTAGGTAGAGAGAGTGTCAGTACTCGCCTATACGACGGGCTTACTCTGCTTCAACACAGAGGGCAAGATGCCGCAGGCATTGCGACCTGTCATGAAGGCAAACTCGTTCTACGACGTGGAGCGGGACTAGTTCGCGATGTTTTTCGCAACAATGATATTCAGCGACTAGAAGGGCGCATGGGTATCGCTCATGTCCGATACCCAACAGCTGGAACATCAGGGCAGGCAGAAGCACAGCCGTTTTATGTCAATTCACCTTACGGGATAGTGATGGCACACAATGGCAACTTAACTAATGCTGATGTGCTGCAACGCGAACTGTTTGAATCTGACCTTCGACACATCAACACGAGCTCAGACAGCGAAGTGTTACTGAATGTCTTTGCTCATGAGCTTCAAGATTTAAAGCCCAGCACGCATCTTACTGCCGATATGATATTTGCCACAGTGGCAGCCGTTCATCGTCGTTGCCGTGGTGCTTATGCTGTTATCGGCATGGTTGTTGGGCGCGGTGTGTTTGCCTTTCGTGATCCTTTGGGCATTAGACCCATGGTCATTGGTGAGCGTGATACCGGTACCCACAAAGAATATTGCCTAGCATCTGAAAGTGTCGCACTGCAGGGGCTGGGGTTTAGCTTGCTCCGCGATGTGGCACCGGGTGAGGCTGTTTACATCGATATGGAAGGCAATCTACACACTGAGCAGTGTGCACAAAACCCAGTATTGTCTCCGTGCATTTTTGAGTACGTTTACTTAGCGCGTCCAGACAGCATCATCGATAACATTTCGGTGTACAAGTCGCGACTTCGTATGGGCGAAGCACTGGCTCGTAGAATCTTAATTGAACGTCCTGACCATGACATTGATGTGGTTATACCCATACCTGACACCAGCCGAACGTCTGCGCTTGAAGTGGCGTTTAATTTAGGCGTCAAGTACCGAGAAGGGTTTATTAAAAATCGCTATATCGGTCGTACGTTCATCATGCCTGGCCAACAGCTTCGCAAGAAATCCGTTCGGCAAAAGTTAAGCCCGATAGAGTTGGAGTTCAACGGTAAAAACGTTTTGCTGGTAGATGACTCTATTGTTCGCGGAACCACCTCAGGACAAATCGTGGAGATGGCCAGAGATGCGGGCGCGAAGAAAGTCTATATGGCTTCGGCTGCGCCGCCAGTACGCTACCCCAATGTGTATGGCATAGATATGCCTGCCGTAGATGAGCTTATTGCGCATAACAGAACGACTGCAGAGATACAGGAAACAATCGGTGCTGATTGGCTGGTATATCAAACCATCGAGGATCTAATTGAAGCGGTACGCTACGACAAGAACCCTATCGAAAACTTTGAATCGAGTTGCTTCTCTGGCGATTACGTGACGGGTGATGTTGATGTTGCGTATTTAACGACGCTTGAAAAGCAGCGCTCTGATAACGCTAAGAAGATACAAAATGGCGGCGATGATCTACTCGTTCTGTGAGTAGATTCATTCACTAGCCAATTCTTAATCCCGCACGCTGAAAATCATTGACACTTATGCCAAAAGCGCCATCTCTATGCGTGGTTTTTATCTGATAGATATTGCCTTCATTGTCGGTCTCTAAACGAGAGAGATCGACAATGCGCTGCATGGAGGGTTCTCCAAGAGAATCCAAAATCATAATAACGCGAGGGCGAAGTTTGTCCGATGTGTTGGCTAATACAATACCGACTTCCTTATTCACCATTTCGACAATACTACCGGGTGGGAAGATGCCGACAGAGTCAATAAACAGGATGACCAACTCTTCGTTAAACTGTTTGCCACGCTTAGCGTAGAGCTCTTGTAGTGCATGTGATGGCGACAAGGCCGGTCTATAGACTTGGGTCGTTGTCATATTGTCGTAAGCTTCGGCAATAGAAACAATCTTCGAGTAAAGAGGGATTGAATCATCCGTTAGGTTGTTTGGAAAGCCTTTGCCGTCTGGTCGTTCATGGTGAGAGTAGGCCACATCAGCAGCCCCAGACATCACGTTTTTAGTGGACAACAATATGTCTCGGCCATAAATTGTATGCCGTTTCATTTCTTCTTTTTCGGCAGCATTTAGCGGCGCATTTTTTTCTAAGATATGGGTCGGCAGTCGCGTCTTACCCACATCATGTAGCATTCCACACGCACCAACATCTTCCATTTCTCGATTGTTGAGGCCTAACGCTTTGGCCATGATGATACTCAAGGCTGAAACGTTCATTGAATGTTGTGCGGTATCTACATTCTTATTCTTCATGCGCGTTAGCCACAATGAAGCATCTTGATTTCGTAAAATACTCTCAACGCAGCCTGTCACCGCTTGTTGGACGACTTTGCCATCCAGCTCAGCGCCTAGTCGTATATCTTCAAATAACGACGTGACAGCTTGGGTCGCTAGGCTGTGAACCTGTGTAGCGGCACTTAGCTCTTCTTGAAGACTGACCTTCGGCGTATCAGCCGTTAGCCCGTTGTCGTCAGGGCGCGTCTTCTTTTCATTTTTCTGTATTTCTTGTTCGTCGTAGTCAACCCAAACTATGGTGCTCTCTTCTTGCATCGCAAGAATGTCAGCACTGGACTCCATCTTCACTCGTTGAAACATGAAGCGGGACTCTTCCCACGGCTTGTCTAGCTGAGTAACGGTCATTCCAATGCGAAGATCTTTGGAGTTGATTTCTACGTGCTTTTTGACGTTTTTAGGCGTCGCTGTGCTCTTTGCTTTGGCTGCGCGATGCTTGCGTTCATTTGCCGCTTTTTGATCGTTCTTGAAAAGTTTGTTGAAAAGCATGCTGAGGTGCCAATGATTGACGATGGGCTCGGGTGACAGAACACTATGAGCCATTCAGGTTTCAGCGGCATATTGGACTAAGACTTTAGTGACTAACCCCCCAGTCAGTTACGAAGCGTTGGGTCCTTGGCGTAGTTCCGTAGCTATACGCCAGGAGCCGCTCTCAAGTTGGCGCCAGTAAAGAGCCAGAGGGTATTGGCCTTCGGGTCCGTAGTGACCTCGCATGACTAAGAATTGGCCGTTATTGCCCTGAGTATCGCTATGCAGAGACGGATTCATGATGATGGTAAGGTCGCTTGCGTCTATCTCTGTTAAGTAGTGCTTATACAACGGTGAGTGAGTGAAATCGCTCTGATCGTGTGTCTTGTCATAAAGCGCAGCTATCGCTTGGACGTTATCTTCCAAGATTGCTTTCTTGTAGTTTGTGAACAAGGTCCGGTATTGGCTTTGTTGTGCAAGGCGTTCGCGCTGGGTGCTAAATGTTAAGTCTCTGGTTAACATAACCAGAGACTCTGAGGGTTCTATCTGGTGCATGAGCGAGAGCAGGTGATCATTAGACATGGTTACACAGCCTTCGCTAGATCGAGGGCTACGGCTGCGCTGCGCATGCGGCACTCCATGAATCCATATGCCGTAACCTGTCCTGCCAAGGTGTTGATCTAAGGCGTTGGGGTAGTTAAGTGTTAGCGCTCCTGAGCCATACAGATCAGGTAGAGAAGAGTCTTTGCGTTTTCCCGTTATGGTGTAGACGCCTAATGGGGTCTTGTTGTCACCTTCCAGTTGTTTTCCAAAACCGGCTTTACCGCTACCCACGTAGTGTTGCTTGATAAGCGTCGGTGCTTGATCGTTACCAATGACATGACTGATCGTAGAGTTTTCCAAATCAACGATTAGCAAACTGGCTAAGTCCTTACCCATTTGAATGACCGACGTTGGCAAGCTCGTCAGTGTTTCATCGCCTGTATCAAGCGGGGTACGAATTGTTGTTTGGGCGGATTGAAGCCGCGATTGAGCTTCGAGTAGTAAGTCGATCAGTCGTTGATTCATGGGCGCTAACCCTGCTGCCTGAACATCTTGAAAAGCAGCTGTCGCCTCTAGCTCTGCCGAGAGTAAGTGCCCAAGAGCAAACTTGGGAAACTGCTTCGATAGCTGGCGCGCTAGAACTCGAGCTTCAGCCAGATTGGCGTAAGCCAGTGCATTGAGTGTGGCCGCTATCTGATTGTCCATCGCCACAGAGGAGTGGGGGTCTTGATGAGGTGCTCCCAGCGTCTGCGTGCTCACAAGCGACAGCGTAGCTATTAGAGTCAGCTCACGGCATCGACGTGTTGTTGTGCTGGATTTCAAAGTGCTGTTTCCTGATAAATTTTCCAACGTGTGGCAACCAGTCTTAGAAGCAATAAGGTACGTTTTTGTTGTGGGTCGCTTAGTACAACTACGGCGTCGTTTTGCGTGAATGCAATCTCGCGTTGCATATCAGCCCAGGGGTGTGTTCCAAGATCTTGGGTACCTAAGCCGATAGCTTCGGTAGGGAAATCTTGCACATAATAATCATCAAGCTCGTTTGAATCTTGCAACGCTTGCCACCACGCGTACATTTCGTATTCAAGAGTACTGATGTTTTTTAAGCGACTTTGTTCCGTAAGGGTTAGGGACGCATTTGCGTTTTGATCGGTGGAGCGCTGCAGAACCAACTGGGGCGGTTGAGCCGAGTTTGGTGTGTTGAGCGCTAGAGCGTAAGCTTGCGCCGCTCTATACTCAAAAATCTGCTGCAAGTGGCGGTGCGTCAATGAGGCTCTAGCGTCGAGATTTAACGAGCGGTTAAAATGCTCGATGGCTTCATTCCAACGTTGCGACTTTGCTGCTAATACACCTCGATTATGGGCGAACTGAGGTAGTCCAGGGCAACGAGACTCTAAACTGGCTAAGCGTTGCTCCAGGTAGCCGTTGTCGTCGGGTTCTGCTGCTGCCAGAGCAACAATGGCATCAAGTTGTGCATAACAATCGTTGATTGGGAACGACGAGAGGGTTTGTGACGCCATCGAACGAGTGTTTTGCGAGAGCTGTTCAGCATAACCGGATAGGCTAGTACCGAGCACTAACAGGCTGGATATCGCTCCCAGAACTGTTGATCGCTGTGACTTCAATAAGCGCATAGTTGACAAGCGTGGCGTCCGAGATAATGCGTGCAAGAGCTGATAATTCACGACGGCGGTAGATACAGTAGTATAGACAAATAGAAGTCTCCACTCTTGGTTAGGCGTAAATCCACCCCCCAATAGGCAACTATAGTTTTGAGTAATCAAAAACCACCTGCAGATACCGGTAATTCTGAAGCAATTTGGAGTGACGACACACTAGCGATCAGAGCGGGCTTTGAGCGCTCGCAGTTCGGTGAGCATGGCGAACCGATAATGACGACGTCGAGCTACGTGTTTGCAAACGCTGCAGAGGCTGCATCACGCTTTAGTGGAGAGAGCCAAGGGCCAATATATTCGCGCTTCACCAACCCTACCGTACAAATTTTCGAAAAGCGATTAGCCGCTCTTGAAGGTGGGGAAGCCTGTATCGGCACATCATCGGGTATGGCTGCCACGGCTACGTTGCTACTAGGCACTTTAAGACAGGGTGACGAAATAGTGGCCACTCGGAATATGTTTGGTAGCACTGTTAACCTGTTTAAGAATTATTTACCGCGTTACGGCATCACTGTTCATTGGGCCGATGGTTTAGATGTGGAAAGTTGGGCCCACCTTGTTAACAGTAATACGAAATTACTGTATCTAGAAACGCCCACAAACCCGCTCACAGAACTCGGAGACATACGGGCCTTTGCAGATCTTGCGCACAGTGTGGGTGCTCAACTAGTTGTCGATAACTGTTTTTGTACACCTGCTTTGCAAAAACCGTTGAGCCTGGGTGCCGATATCGTTATCCATTCAGCAACCAAGTATCTAGATGGCCAAGGCCGGTGCATGGGTGGTGCGGTAGTGGGTAGTGAAAAGCTTATAGAAACATTAACAGGCTTTATGCGAAGTGCTGGCCCTTGTATGAGCCCTTTTAATGCTTGGGTTTTTATTAAGGGTCTGGAAACGCTCAGCCTACGCATGAAGCAACATTCTGCCAACGCACAAGAAATTGCTAGTTGGTTAGACAACCATCCTGCGGTTCGTCATGTTTACTACCCGGGTCTTGATTCGCACCCGAGTGCAGCGCTAGCGAAAAAGCAACAGAAACTTCCAGGCGGCATATTGTCTCTTGAAATTGAAGGTGACAGAGAAGCGGCTTGGCGAGTTATCGACGGGGTTCGTTTGTGCTCTATCACTGGTAATTTGGGCGATGCGCGCACAACGATCACACATCCAGCAACAACAACTCATGGGCGTATGAGCGCTGAGGATCGTGAAATTGCCGGCATTGGCGAAGGGTTAATACGCCTAGCCGTCGGGCTGGAAGATGTAAACGATATACAGCGAGATCTTGATAGCGCACTTGCTAACGTCTGATAATAAAAGCGTCCACGTGGAGCACTATGTTGAACGGTACCTCGATAGAGCGAGCAACCTTGTTGCGTGAGTTGTTTCAAGCTGGTGTGGATGCGGTCGGTGGTTTTGAAGCCACAGCTAGAGCGCTACAAGACATTGAGCTAGGCGCCAACGTACATTTAGTGGCGCTTGGAAAAGCGTCCGATTCGATGGCTCGAGGAGCTCTGCATATACTGGGCGATAAAATCGTCTCAGGTTTGGTTGTCACTAAACATGGACACTTAAGTGATGAGCTGAAAAGCTATGACCTATTCGATTGTTACGAGTCTGGGCATCCCGTTCCCGATGAAGCATCGCTTATTGCCGGTGACAAACTCGTGGAATACGTCAGGCGAATTCCATCATCAGATACCTTACTTTTTATGGTGTCAGGTGGCACGTCTGCTTTAGTCGAGCATCTCAATGCCGGATTAACTCTGGATGATTTGAAACGTGAGACAGGCAAGCTATTAGCGAGTGGTGCCGCCATTGGCGAGATGAATAAACACAGAAGAACCCTGTCCAGAATTAAGGGCGGAAAATTGGCTTCGACTATTCAATGTCAGGTTGTGCAATTGCTTATCAGCGATGTGCCCGGTGACAGGCTCGCAGATATAGGCTCTGGTTTGTTAGTGCCAGATGCGTTGACAGGTATGCCGCCCGAACTACCTGTATGGCAGCGAGTAAGCACTCGCATCATTGCCTCATCAGCGATTGCGCAAGCGGCGGTTAAAACCGCTGCATTGCATCGTGGCTTATTTGTGGTGCAAGGCTCAGGTGATCTGGATGGAGACATGCCAGAGGTGCTAGACAGAATCTCCAACGTTATTGGTTCAGTGCAATCCCAACCTGGTGTTTATATCTGGGGAGGTGAGCCCACGGTGGTCTTGCCTGAGAACCCGGGCAGAGGAGGGCGTAATCAGCATCTTGCGCTGGCGCTATGTGAGTCAGTGGCGGCTCGTGGTAATGCATCAATATTAGTGTGCGGCACAGATGGTACCGATGGGCCCACTAACGATGCTGGAGGTCTTGTTTCAGACGCAACACTGGCATCGGCTTTAGAAAACAATTTGCAAATAAATGACTACCTTGCTCGAGCTGATGCAGGCAATTGTCTTGATGCGTTGAATGCATTGGTGACGACAGGCCCGACGGGCACTAACGTCATGGACTTGGCTATTGCCATTATCGACTAGTTACAGTGCGGTACTTAGCGCTCTATTTCCGCACCCTCACGTAAGTCTTGCAGGTGCGTCGCTAGGGCTTGCCGAGCAAGTAGGTCATTTAAGCCAGATTTTACGGATTCAAAGTCAGGGAGTGCGGCACTGCGCTTGTCGTTCAGTTTGATGATATGAAACCCATATTCAGTTTCTACAGCACTGGCGGTATGTTCACCGACGTCAAGCGTTGCAAGTGCTGCGACAAATTCAGGCGGCAGAGCTGAGCTTTGCATCCAGCCTAAGTCGCCGCCAGATTGGCCACTAGGGTCGGCAGAATATAGGTTTGCCATTGCGGCAAAATCCTTGCCTTCGGCTAGATCGCTAAGTGCGTCGTCAGCTGTTTCCTGATTACCGAGCAAAATATGCGCAGCTCGATATTCATCGCTGTCCACATTGGCTGATTGGACATCGTACTCGGCACGCAGATCCTCGTCGGTAAACGACAGTTCTGAGCCGATTTTGGCCAAGTAGGCGTTGGCCATAGTTTGTGTGTATTGAAGCTGAAGGGCTGCTTCCACTTCAGGTAGTTTCTCAAGCTCAATTTTCTCAGCGGCTTGAGTCAACAATTCCATGTTGATCAGCTCATTGATTATGCGTTCAGGGTCCGCTTCCTCGCCAGTTGCGTTCAGTTGGTCAGCAATATTGGCCACGGCGGTCTGGGTAATGGGGTTGCCGTTCACAACCGCTGCGACACCCTCTTCGAGTGCGGCTACGTGCTTAGAAAGCAAAGGGCTACCGGCAAGCAGTAGGGAGGCTAGCAAAACAGGAGTTGTAGGTGACATCATGATTCCGTTTTATCAGTTTACCGTGCTATTTCACAGCGTTTTACGCAGTCTATGCAAGCATTACACCGCAACGGCGTACAATCAGCGCCAAAGTAGCAGGACCTTAGTGCATATATGAGTCAATTTTTCGAAATACATCCCGACAATCCTCAGAAGCGGCTGATATCGCAAGCTGTGGCAATTATTCGAGAGGGTGGTGTTATCGCATATCCAACGGACTCCTGCTATGCGCTGGGTTGCCATGTTGGCGACAAGCAAGCTATGGAGCGTGTGGCCAGAATCCGTAAAACAGATGCAAAACATGACTTCACGCTCGTGTGTCGAGATCTGTCAGATATCTCCACTTATGCGCGTGTTGATAACGCCACCTATCGGACGCTGAAAGCGCTGACTCCTGCGCCGTACACGTTCATTCTCAAAGCGACCAATGAGGTTCCGAGGCGTCTACTCAACCCGAAACGGAAAACTATTGGCATTCGGATCCCTGACAACGCTATCTGCCAAGCACTTTTAGGTGAGCTGGGTGAGCCTCTGATGAGCAGTACTCTGATCATGCCAGGTAAGGAATTACCTGAAACAGACCCAGAGGATATTCGGGATTTACTCGAAAAGCAGGTCGACTTGATTATCGACGGTGGCAACTGTGGATTCGAACCCACCACGGTTCTTGTGATGGATGACAACGGTGAGATCGAAGTTCGTCGTGAAGGGCGAGGCGATCTCAGCTTTTTAGAGTAGGCATAGCTGCTTGTCGAGGTATAATCAAGGCAACCAGGAGCCTCTTCATGCAAGCTGATCCACCGCCAATCGAGGCGGAACCAACAAGTATTGTTGTACCTGAGGACCGTATCGCTGTCGTCCGAGGAGAGCCGTTTACACAGCTCCCTCTCGATTTGTATATTCCTCCAGATGCATTGGAAGTTTTCCTTGATGCCTTTGAGGGTCCGTTGGATCTGTTGTTGTACCTAATCAAACGTCAAAATCTAGACATTCTCAATATCCCGATTGCCGATATCACGGCTCAGTACATGAAGTACATCGGCTTGATGGAGACCATGCGATTCGAGCTTGCGTCCGAATATCTGGTTATGGCAGCCATGCTGGCGGAAATTAAATCTCGAATGTTGCTGCCTAGAGTTGAAGAGCTCAGTGATGATGAGGACGATCCGCGCGCTGAATTAATTCGCCGGTTGCAGGAATACGAGCGCATCAAGACTAGCGCTCTCTCGCTGGAAGAGTTGCCACGCCTAGAGCGTGAGAATCAGGTGCTACAGGTTGTGGCACCGACTATTGAGCGTGATGTGCCGCTGCCGGACATCACCATGAAAGAATTGATGCTCGCATTACGAGATGTTGCCGAACGAGCGCACCTGAGTGGTCACCATAATATTTCGCGTGAAACGCTGTCTGTGCGAGCTCGCATGTCGCATGTGTTGTCTGCGTTGAAAATTGGTGAGTTTTGCGAGTTTTCCACGTTGTTTAATCCTGAAGAGGGCCGGTTAGGTGTTGTAGTGACCTTTCTTGCGGTACTTGAGTTGTGTAAAGAAGCCACAATCGAGATTGTCCAATCAGAGCCGTTTGCCCCGATTTACCTGAAACCTCGGAGTTCATCAGTCGACCTAGTTGATGATTCCTCCGAGCATATCGATTTGCCCGAGTAATTTAGATGGATTCTCAACAAACGAGAAATATTCTCGAAGCATGCCTGCTGGTTGCAGGCAAGGCCATGAATATTGGTCAGCTCGAGGCATTATTTGAATCGGATATTGACAAGCCCGATCGAAACGAAATCAAAGCGGCACTTGCTGAGCTGCAGACTGAGTACGAAGGTCGTGGTATCGAATTGATAGAAGTCGCATCCGGTTGGCGCCTGCAGTCACGCTCGACCATGGAGCACTGGGTCTCTCGATTATTTCAGGATAAGTCACCTCGATATTCACGAGCCTTGTTGGAAACTTTGGTGCTCATTGCGTACCGTCAACCTATCACTCGTGGTGAAATTGAAGAAGTGCGTGGAGTTGCAGTAAGCTCAAATATAATCAAGACGCTTCAAGAGCGCGATTGGGTTAAAGAAATTGGTTACAAAGATGTGCCGGGTAAGCCTGCGTTATGGGGAACAACGCGACAGTTCTTGGACTACTTCAATCTGAAACGCCTAGATGAGTTGCCAACACTGGCTGAAGCACAAAGCCTAGATCAGATAGACGCCAACCTTGTGGCAGAAGCTGCATTAGTCGATGGCATTGCAGAAACCATTGCAGCTAATGACGAAGAAGGTGCTGAAGGTGTTGAAGGTGCTGAAGGTGTTGAAGGTGTTGAAGGTGTTGAAGATGAATCCTCTTCAACTAATGAGTTATTAGCGCTGGCTGGAGAGCTCTCCGGCGGTACAAAGCATTCGCCAGAAACAGTTGACGCGGCCGAAGCTGACCCAGAAACTGTGGACGCTGATGCTGATGCTGATGCTGATGCTGATGCTGATGCTGATGCTGATGCTGATGCTGATGCTGATGCTGATGCTGATGCTGATGCTGATGCTGATGCTGATGCTGATGCTGATGCTGATGCTGATGCTGATGCTG
>CALKLO010000125.1 GCA_937991945.1 uncultured Granulosicoccus sp. | reverse complement strand
AGCGGCTTCGGCAAAATTAGATACTTGCTCAAATTGTCACCCTGCGTATACAGGCAAAGAAGTTGAGAACGTATCAGGCTCTAGAATTGATTCGTTTAACGAACGATATAAAACTAAGCATTAGAAAGAAGAGCTAGGGGGGGGGTACTTACCCCTTAGCCTTTTGCATAACATTTTATATCAATGTGTTTGCGAACACTGTATTACCCCTAAGTGCTTCTCTGTACTACTCGGTTATCTGGCCTAGGTTGTTGCATTTGATTCGTGCTGTACATCACAAGATGCATCGAGCATTTGCTTATTTTTTGCATACTTGTTTCTTACACTAGTCGCATCTACAACTGATGAAGAGTAAGACAACAATGAAATTCAAAGCATCATCTTTAAGCTTGAGTGCCACAGTATTGCTAGTGATGGCATCGTTTGTAACGCCAAATCTGGCTGTTGCGCAATCTGGTTCCACTGAAGGCGGGCAGAGCAAGCGTGGTCCAGGTGGCCCACCTCCTCAGGAAGCTTTTGATGCGTGTGCAAATTTGTCGGCGAGCGATTCATGCTCTGTAGAAACACCTAAAGGGACCTTAGAAGGTTCTTGTCAGATAGCTCCAAGGGGGGAAGAAGAGTTGGTATGTATGCCTGCTCGATAAGTAAGCACGACAAGTAGAATAATAAAAAATGAAGGCGCGAGGAATAATGTGTATTCCTCGCAACTTTATTCAGTAATCATTAAGCCCGTTTTTACATAGCAGCGATTCGTTCTACAAACCAGAACAAACCAAATAGTGCTGTAATAACTGACACTGTTCGCGCCCAGCGCCATGAAGAATAGCGCTTCCCTAACCACCAGATTAGCGGGAGTAGCAGCGCTAAAATAGCGAGTTGTCCTGCTTCAACGCCTATGTTGAAAAACAGCAGGGACGACAGAATTTGATCTCCAAATCCGATTTCCTTCAAGAGATAAGAGAAGCCAAAGCCATGCACGAGTCCGAATAGGAAACTGCTAAGCACTCTTTCTTTAATTTGAGATTTTGATATTTGTGGGGTGTCTGATCGTCGAAGAATCACGATGGTTCTGACGGATACGTAGACAATACTCAGCGCAATTATAGCTTCTACGAGTTGAGGTTTTAGTGTGACGATATCGAGAACTGACAATGATAGCGTGATTGAATGCGCCACTGTGAAGGATGTGATTAGGCTTAAAATCACCAATGGGCGCATAGGTAGAAGTACCAAGCAAATCAAAAATAGCACATGGTCATAACCTAACAAGATATGCCAGAAGCCAACCGTGAAATACTGAGTACCAAACGGTTTTTCAAACGCAGCGGGTGCGTTAGTTTGTTTCGATTTTGCAGAGTTTCTAATGTCTGCTAAGCGTCTTACTACGCTCTCTACATCAATACTCAGTAGCCGACTGTCTTCGGACAGCGTGTTGTCTTGATGCGTGCCGAGTAATGACACTCTAACGATGTTGGAGTGTTTATTGTCTTGATCAAAAAATAAATTATAGGTGAGGTTAAGCTCAGTGATGGGTTGCTTACAATCAAACGTGAAGTTGAATTGTTCTGAGCCGATGGTATCGAGTGATTTTCGATTGTTTAAACGTCCCAAGCAGGTAGTTTGTGCGTTGAGAATTGATAGGCCGTTTAGAATGGCTTGGCTCTGCGCTACGCTGTTGTCCAACGTGGCATCCAAACTAAGAGTGTCTACGAGTGCTTGAGGAACCGTGTAAGTGAGCTTTAAGCTATCGCGCGAAATGTGTATGCCGGTATCGGTGATACCTTCTTCGTGTGTGAGTGCGGCTTGTGAGTAAAGAATGCCTAGCAGTAATAGAAGAATTTTCACGGTGTTAGATTTCATAGTGTTCAATAAAACACGGAAAGTAGCGCTGTGCGCTACTTTCCGTTTTCAAGCTAAATTATTACTTCAAAGATAAAGACTACGCACCACCAGGAGGTCCACCAGGTCCGCCAGTTGTCTCTTCTTCAGCACTACCAAACGTTGGATCTGGTGTGCCCGATAGGCATCTGATAACCCAAGGGAAGGTATCAGTCACGTAGTAACCATACTGATCATCGACGGTCATACCGTTGCACGAATCTAGATCACCGGCATTAGTGAATTCCCAATCATCAACGTACTCACCATCATAGTCGCCGCCAGGGTTCGTGTCGGTACGTTCGCCGCGAGAGCCGTCTTTTAAGCTGTAACCTGACAATGCTTTACGCACAGCGCCTGTCGCGTTGTCGTAGAAGTAGCTTCCAAAAATTGGAAATCCATCGGCTGCGAAACCAATGACTGGAGAGCCTTCGCTACTTGGGTTGTCATCAAACATAGCTACTGGACCA
Organism: uncultured Granulosicoccus sp.; assembly: GCA_937991945.1. GTDB lineage: Bacteria > Pseudomonadota > Gammaproteobacteria > Granulosicoccales > Granulosicoccaceae > Granulosicoccus. The sequence continues at coordinate 1,563 of CALKLO010000125.1, read as the reverse complement.
CCGTGATAATGGTAGAGCCCACCAGGTTGAGTGTGTGCATTGTGCAGATCAGCACCGAATTTTGCTTCAGTACCTAGCGGATCAAGTAACCACGCATCGGCAGTTGAACAACCAAAGCCTGTGTTTCCATCTTCACCCGCATCGGCACTAGTTGGTCGGTAGCAGCCTGCTGAAATGATATCCAAGCGCACGCCGTTGAGGAAAATACCGTTTTTCAGTGTTGTTGAAATAGGTGTGGGTTCAGCTGCGATAGCAGGTGTGCGAGTGACCGTGGAAACAGTGTCAGTAGCTGAAATCGTTGCTCCCTCTGCGCCGCCAGCAAATGCTGCTGTGTCGTCATTGAAATCGTGGTTTGGTACGGAGTTAGAGGTAATGGTGCATTCAGTGTCGGTGGCTGTAACGACCACATCAGCATCAAACGTTATGCTGTTCTGAATATCGACTGGGCTTGCGTCATACGTATTAACGTAGTCGGCGCAATCAGCGCTTCGAGCTGTGAAAACTGCGTCATAAATATCGATAACATCAGACGAGGTGTCTGTTCCATCGGTGGTGTCAGTTTCGTCACCCGTATCGGTGTTGTCAGTGTTATCAGTCGCTGTATTGTCTTCACCTGCAACCACTGAGTCCGAATCACTGCAGCCGCTGAGTATCAGAAGACCCGCGATAAGGGTTGCCCCTGCAATATTTTTTCGAGATGAAAACGTGTTGGTTGTCTTTTGCATATGACGCATCTTGAGTTGTTAGAAAATTGGGAACCTAAGCATAGGGTGCAATTAAGGAGGAAATGTGGAAGTTTTACTTACAGTGGGCTGATTCGGGTTACATCGGTTCTCAGCGCGTCGAACTGTTGACTCCTTTGGGCGATAAGGAGTGCTATCTGTATTTAAGAGCGCATCTTGAGGTCTAGCTGGTGACGTTTACGTTGAACAAACGTGAATCAAAACTGTGTGTAATTACCCTAGAAAAACCTCTTGTATTTCTCTTAGCCAACCCTAGGTTATTAAGGCGCCGAGGTCTCTAAGAGAGTCGGTAGCATTAACTTATTGCTTCTATTGGAGAATATTTAAATGAAAATTGATTTAACACCACTGTACGCGAACACTGTCGGTTTTGACCGCTTTGGCTCATTGCTCGATGCTGCGTTAAGTAACGACAGGCAGACTGCTGGCTACCCTCCCTATGACATCGAACTTGTTGGGGAAAACAAGTATTCCATTACGCTTGCTGTTGCAGGTTTTATGGAAAGCGAAGTCGATGTTCAGGTTGAGAAGGGCGTATTGTCAATCAGTGGTAAGAAAGAAGATTCGCGCAAAGACTCCAGATATTTACACCGCGGAATAGCGACTCGCTCTTTCGAACGTAAATTCAACTTGGCCGATCACGTGGAAGTCGTCAATGCTCAATTGGATAACGGGCTACTGAAAGTATCGTTGGTCAAGGAAATTCCGGAAGCAATGAAGCCCCGTAAAATTCCAGTGGGCAGCTCTACTCCCGCTATAGAGAATGCTGTCGAGGTGTAACCACGCTCATTCGGTCCGACAAAGAAAGGCGTCTATATGA
>CALKLO010000124.1 GCA_937991945.1 uncultured Granulosicoccus sp. | reverse complement strand
ACGCTGGCACATATTGCTTGAAAAACCAAAGCGTACCGTTGCATTAATACGCCGCGCCTTTTGGCGGTAAGCCGGTCTAAAGGTTGCTGAGGAGAATTTTTTTGCGCATGGCTTGCACTGCCAGCGCTGGATTTTCTTTGCGTCGTCAGCACGAAGGAAGAATCCGTCGCGTACCCAGTTTTCACGAGTTGCCGCGCAGCGCGGACATCGGTCATTCACATCCATGTGAAATCCTAATTGTTTAGCTCGAGAACACGATATCACAAAGAACGCTCCCCAGCAGACTGGGGCAGTTCTTAAATCACAAGGTTGAGCATCACCAAACTAACAATCAAAAACAAAATAGTCATCAGCCCACCTGCCCGCATAAAGTCTGCAACTTGATAGCCACCTGGTCCCATTAACAGTGCATTAACCTGATGGGTAGGAATCAAAAACGAATTGGATGTAGAAATAGCCACTGTCAGTGCAAAGACAGCAGGGTCAGCGCCGACAACGACAGCCATGTTTACAGCCAACGGGACTAGCAAAACCGTAGCCCCTATGTTGGACATGACTAGTGTGAAAAACGTAGCGAGCAGGGCAATGACGACTTGTAAGACCCAGTTGGGAACATCGCCAACCAACTGAAGTATCTCTTGGGCAATCCATGCTGCGGTGCCTGATTGATCCACTGCAATGCCTAAGGGTATAAGGCTTGCCAAAAGAAAAACCGTTTGCCAGCTCACGGAGTCGTACGCTTCATCGATCGTTAGTACGCCGGACAGGATCATACCCACCGCGCCTGTGAGCAAGGATATGGAAAGGCTGTCAGTGAGAAGAAACAAGGTCAGTGCAACGGAGAAAAAGAAGACAGCCTCTCTTACCTTGTTGGTGCGTAAGTCTTCGTATTTAACATCGGTGGCTAGAACAAAATCTCGGTTTCTAGATAAGGTTTTTAAATCTTTCCAGCTGGCGTGAACCACCAATGTGTCACCTGCATGAAGCTTTTGATCGCGAAAGCCTCGCTTGATGATTTCTTCGTTTCGAAAAATTTGCAGTATGTTGGTGCCGAAATTTCTGCGTGGCTTGATGTCACCAATGAGTTGTCCGACAAGGCCTGAACCCGGAGGTATAACCATTTCTGCGATGCCTCCATGCTGAGGGTTTAGTACGTCGGAGAAACGATCGGGCTCACCCAAAATTTCCCAATGGTTTTCTTCGCAGAACTTAGCTATTTGTTCTCGATCTCCCATGAGACCTAAGCGCGTGTTGACCCAAATAATTTCTTCACGATCGGGCGGTACTTTAACAACGTCTCCGCTATAGAGCGCCAACATGAGAGGGGTGTTTGGGCTGGTTTCTTCGACCTGATGGATCGACATACCCACTTGCGGGCTGTCATCAGTAATACGGACTTCGACCAGCTCGCCTTTAATGCCGTAGAGGTTTTCAAAATACTCAGACGCGCGCGAGGTGCGGTTACCACTTGCCTCACGAGTCGTTGGAAGAATGAAGCGACCGGCCACAATGAAATAGATTATGCCGGTGATAACCAGAGCAATGCCTATGGGGGTGACTGAAAATAAGCCAAAGGTCTCCATTTGCTGATCGGCTGGTAGAGTTTTGTTGGACGAGATCAGCAGGTCGTTGAGTAAAATTAACGGGCTGGAACCAATCATAGTGATGGTGCCGCCTAAGATGGCGCAAAAGCCCATTGGCATGAGTAGGCGGGACATGGGAATGTCGGTTCTGGCGCTAATGCGAGAGACAACGGGAAGAAATAAAGCCGCAGCGCCGATGTTCTGCATGAAGCTCGATATAAATGCCACGGTGCCGGAGACTAATGGAATTATTCGTTTCTCGGTTTTTCCACCTTTTTGTAAAATGATGGCGGCCAGTTTTCCCATCAGCCCCGTTTTATCGAGGCCGGCACCAATAATCATGACGGCTATGACCGAGATGACAGCATTACTGGAGAATCCGGAAAATAGGTCCTCGCGTGAGACTAGCGGCGTAATACCGGGCAGCATGGTGCTCAGTCCGAGTAGCACCATGACGCAAATAGCGGCTAAGTCGACTCTGACAATTTCGAACGCAAATAGAACAATAGTTACAGCAAGCAAACCCAATACCAGCATCATTTCGGTGCTGAGCGTCAGTTGCTCAATCATGAAGCTAGGTTTGCCGGTTGTAAATTGGCCATTGCGTTTACTCTATTACAGGCGAGTGTAGAGGAGGTCGATGACGTCATGCCCCAAGCGGTGACCGCGTTTTTCGAAACGAGTGACTGGTCGCCATTCTGGGCGCGGAGAGCCTTGAGAAGGTCCTGCGCAATTCTTGAAACGAGAGTCTTTTTCTAATCGCTCTATCATCCACTCGCCGTATTCTGCCCAATCAGTTGCGCAATGAAGAATGCCTCCTGGTTTCAATGTTCGTGCCACGGCATCGAGGAAATCTTGCTGCACAATTCGACGTTTGTGGTGGCGTTTCTTGTGCCACGGGTCGGGGAATAGCAGTAGCACTTTGTCGAGGCTAGCGGGTTCGAGCATATTCTCGAGAATCTCCATAGCGTCGTGCTGAACTAGCCTTACGTTAGTCAATGCGTTTTGTTCAACGCCAATTAGCGCGTGACCAATACCCGACTCATGGACTTCTGCGCCAAGAATATTGGCTTCGGGGTTGTTAGTGCCCATATTGACAAGCACATCGCCATTGCCAAAGCCGATTTCCATCCATACAGGTGCTTCGCGATTGAACGCGGTGTGCAAGCTGATAGGGTTGTCGCTGTAGGTAAGTCCAAACTGCGGCAGTAGACGCTGTAGTGCATCAGTTTGCGCAGAAGTTGTGCGGCCGTTACGAACCACAAAACTACGGATGGAACGTCGTGTTAGACGTTCTGCCGAGGGTGTATCTGTCGCTGGCTGACTGTCATCGTTGACGGGGTCAGGGATGGTCATCAAAACTCCGATAAGCGTTCTGCCCTGCGGGCAGTTAAGAAACGCTACTTCTCCACCACATTATAGGTGGCTAAGATCATTCGGGCCTGATTGATTGTGGTGTCATTAGCGGGTGGGGAATGAAGCCAGCAGCTCTAGAGTGGGCTGCTGGCCGGTGTCGAAAAGGTTCTAGCGCCGTCCTCCGCGCTTTCCACCTTTCCGAGGCTCTTCAAATTGTACTTTCAATGACTTGTCGCCAATGATTTTCCCGTTGAGAGCAGCGATGGCTGCACGGGCTTCATGGCCTTCCATTTCAACAAAACCGAAACCTTTACATTTTCCGGTGAAAACGTCAGAGGCAAGTTTGATGGATCGCACCTTGCCATATTCATTGAACATTTCTGTCACTGTATCTTCCGTGGACTCAAGCGGCAGGCCACCAACAAACATCTTTTTCACGTATAAACCTCGTAGTTCGAATTCGGTCTGGGGATGTCGGGCAAACGCAGAACCGCCAGCTGCAGTAAAAATTGCTGGAGGGGCGCTGTCCACATCGTTTGTTATCGGTATTGCCCGTGCGGATGATCGGATCGCGGTGATTCCAGATCCTTCAGATTGGCCTGTGCAGGGACTACCAACATCAATAGCAAAGGGAAGTGTACTCTTAAGTGGGCACCTTTGCTAGGTAATAGCTGACTGAATTATTAGGGTTTCTTTATCCTTGCGACTCAGTTGCTTCATTTTCCATTCGCAGCGGCTAGCGGACGCCCGATCGGATGCCTCTTGCGTAAATACGAGTTTGACTGGACGGCGAGCGCGGGTGTAGTTTGCACCGCGCTGGGAATTATTGTGTTCGTTGACACGTCTAGTCGTATCAGTCGTAATCCCTGTATACAAAGAGTTGTCTTTACACCGTACCATGTACACAAACCAAGGTTTATTGTCCGTTGATGTCTCCTGAGAATCCTGATCCTGCATTTGGCGCTCTGGCGCGTGTTTATGGTGAAAATGCTTATCAGTATCTTTCACAGCTGCGCATTTGTGTTGTGGGTATTGGAGGGGTTGGGTCTTGGACGGTGGAAGCGTTGGCGCGAACAGGCGTCGGCCACATAACGATGATAGACCACGATGATATTGCTATTAGCAATATCAACCGTCAATTACATGCGCTTCACAGCACGTTAGACGACTCCAAAGTACTAACCATGCAAAAGCGCGTACAGGAAATCAATCCTTTATGTGACGTGCAGGCACAAGATGATTTCCTGGCGGAGAAAAATCTAGAGCAGTACCTAGACTGTGATTTTGACGTTGTAATCGACGCCATTGATAGTATTCGTTTCAAGGCTGCCATGATCGCGTTTTGCAAGCGACGAAAAATTAAGATAATCACAACGGGTGGTGCGGGTGGCCGGACAGATCCTCAGGCAGTGGGCGTTGCGGATTTATCGCGAACTTGGAACGATGCCCTAGCTGCAAAAGTACGATCTCGTTTGCGCTCAAATTATGGATTCACAGTCAATCCAAAGCGCCGTTTTGGTATTGAGTGTATCTATTCAAGCGAGCAGCCAATGTATCCCGATAAAAATGGCGGGGTTACCTATTCAAAGCCTGGGGTAGCTGGCGCGCGCTTGGATTGTGATCAAGGCTATGGTTCGGTCTCCTTTGTAACAGGTACCTTCGGACTTTTGGCTGCGTCCCGAGCTGTAAGCTGGGCGTTGGCGCAACGATTGCGTTCTGTTGATTGAGTTAACGTGTGTGTGAAATGCAACTAAGCGCTTACCTATCAGTGTTCAAGAACGACATAGCATCTCCAGTGTGCAGTCGTGTCCCAAACCGCCTTTTGTTGGTTGTTACGCTATTTATGGTGGCGGGTGTCTCTGCGTGTTCGAATGCTTCGAATGTAGGGCAAGAAGAGGGCGATGAAGAATCAAATTTTGAGGATCCAGAGCTGGCTGCCTCGACGCTTGCGCCGTTACTAGAATTGCAAAATTCCTCCGAATTGATTTCATCGATTCCTGATGTCGTGAGCAGTGAGGTGTTGGCAGATTCTGGCCTTCAAGTCGCGTACACCTCGACAGAGTTGGTCACGGCTGTTCCGGCACTTTTTGTGGAAGACAACTGGACGCATATGCAAACCTGTCTGAATCAAGTATCCGTTGCGCCTTTTGTTGTAGTTGCCAACGATGTGTCAGCTTTGACCACTCTTGACGACGTTATTTATTCCATTGAGGGCGTGCCGGTTGCGACATCGAGTGCGGGCAATGTGCCGGTTGTTCAAATCACTGCCGCTGACTTTACCGCTGGCAGTTCGGCAGGCTCTAACCTCAGATCAATTATGGGACGATTAGTATGGTCCTCGGCGGGGTTGGCTGTGAGAGACTATCCCTTCGAATGTGCAAGGCAGGTTGTTGAGCTTAAATGACAAAAAATTCTGTTGCTCCCACCGCCGCGGTTTTGCTTATCGGTAATGAGTTACTGAGTGGGCGTACGCAAGATATTAATTTGGCTTATATCGCCAAGCGCATGGTGGAAAAAGGCATACGCTTGCAAGAAGCTCGTGTCATTTCTGATACGCCAGAGGTTATCGTTAGCAGTTTGAATGAACTGCGCTCTCGCTATACCTATGTGTTTACCACGGGCGGAATTGGACCGACACACGATGACATCACAGCTGATTGTGTTGCTGAGGCGTTTGGTGTTGCTCTGCCAATAAACCCTGATGCCAAATCTATTTTAATGGCCTATTTCAAGGAGCGCGAGATAGAGCCCAATGCTGATCGATTGCGTATGGCTCGAATTCCTGAAGGGGCTTCCCTGGTTGAAAACTCCGTGTCTGCGGCTCCTGGTTTTCAAATGCAAAACGTGTTTGTGTTTGCGGGTGTGCCGCGCATCATGCAGGCCATGCTCGATTCCGTATTGCCACGTTTATCAGAAGGTGACGTAATGCATAGCATCACCGTCACATGCGGTGTGGGTGAGGGGACCATTGCATCGCCTTTGCGTGACATTCAAGCGCAATTCCCCAGCATCGATGTGGGTTGTTATCCTGGCAAAATGGGCGGTGATATAAAGCTCTCTTTGGTGGGTCGAGGAACAGACCAGCAAGAGTTGGCAAGACTCAAAATGGTTCTTGAGGAAATGGTCGCAGGACTTGGCTAGTTCTGATTGGCCGCTTTTAAGCGTTTCAAGGGGCCCGTTGACGAGCCGATAGTTAGGTGGGCTTCCAGCAATTCGCTAACAGGCGCAATGCTGGGGTCGTCAATAATATTCAGTAGCATCTGTGCAGCTTTGGCTCCCGCCTCTCTGACGGATGAGCGTGTCGCGGTAAATTGTGGGACAGGATCATTGTTTTGAAAAAACGAGAGCTCGTCATCATGAATGATGACCGATACATCTCTACCCATTTGTAGGCCTGCGTGGGAAATAGCCCGCCTCACGCCCAATGCAATCATGTAAGAGGACACCAAAAACGCGGTGGGTGCGTCAGGTTTTTTGAGCATGGCTGAGGCTGAGCTGTAACCATGGCCTTCTGTCATTTCGGCGGAACTCATCAATGATGGGTCTAGTGCGATACCGGCTTGCTCAAGTGCGTGTGTGTAGCCTTGGCGACGCAGCCATGCAAAATTCAGTGTTTCAATGCCGTTTATAAGTGCGATTTTCTCATGCCCTAAGTCCAGCAATAGTTGGGTCGCTTGCTGAAAGGCACGGCGATTGTTGAAATCAATCCAGGAGTATTCGAGATCGATTTCACTGACTCTACCGTGAATGACAAACGGCAGGCCAATGTCGCGAAGCATAGCTACGCGAGAATCGTTGCGTTCAGGGGAGTGAACAATAACGCCATCGACGGCACCCTTTGCGACAAGCTTTCGATAGGTGTCTTCTTCATTTTGGGCATCGGCTACGGTAAGCAGTAGTTCGTACCCGTTGGCGCTGTAGGTTTGGCTGGCGCCAGCAATGAATTCTCCGAACACCGGGTTCACCACCTCGTTTTTCGAATACACCGGAATGACATGACCGATAGCCATGGATCTGCCGGTGGCTAGGCCCATCGCTCGGGTGTTGGGTCTGTAGTTGTAGGTGGTGGCAGCTTTCTGAACGCGCATGCGCGTTTCCTCGCGAACTTCTGGGTAGCCGTTAAGCGCACGGCTAACCGTTGTTTGAGACAGCCCGAGTTTATCTGCCAGTTCTTTGAGTTTCATTTGATTGCAGCTTTTAGCTGTAAAATTTAAAGTAAATTGAAAGCGCTTTGGATAAGATAATAAAGCCGAGCGAGCTGCTTGTCAAAAGTGGTTTAGCAATAAAATTCCCTAATTGATAGTAAGTATGGGTATGTGAGGCTTGTATTATCGAGATGCCTTGACAAGCTGTAGGTGCTCACCGATACTCCACTTTCCAATGCGCTTTGGATGCGGCTGCCAGGATTGCTGTCACGTCAATTCCAGTTGTACTGAGCGCAATCGAAGACCAACTGGAGGAAGTATGAATTCACTAATGAGGTCTGCCGTTGGGGCAGGTGTCGCCGCTGCACTATTCGCCTCGGGCGCAATGGCTGCAGATTTAAAGTTTGCGCCAGGTGAGGGCGACTTTAATTGGGAAAGCTACGAAGCACTTAAATCTATGGATTTGAGCGGCGAGCAAGTCACTGTTTTTGGTCCTTTTCTTGGACCCGATCAAGAACTTGTCGAAAGCGTTCTAGCGTATTTTGCTGAAGCTACTGGCGCAGACGTTAAGTACTCAGGCTCCGATAGCTTTGAGCAACAGGTCATGATTGATGCTGAAGCAGGTTCCGCTGCCAACATTTCTATCTTTCCACAGCCGGGTTTAGCCTCTGATATGGCCAAACGTGGTTTCCTAACGCCTTTGGGCGATGACACTGCTGCTTGGGTGAAAGACAATTACGCTGCTGGCCAATCATGGGTCGATCTAGCAACGTTTGAAGGCGCTACAGGCGCTGACGATCTATACGGTTTCTTCTTCAAAGTTGATGTGAAGTCACTGGTTTGGTATTCACCAGAGAACTTCGAAGATGCAGGTTATGACATTCCTGCTTCTATGGAAGAGCTTAAGACTCTGACAGATCAAATCGTTACTGACGGTGGAACTCCTTGGTGCATCGGTTTAGGTTCCGGTGGTGCAACAGGTTGGCCAGCAACAGATTGGGTTGAAGATCTCATGCTGCGTACTCAACCTGCTGATGTCTACGACATGTGGGTGAGCAACGAAATAGGATTCAACGATGAGCGCGTTATTGCTGCTATCGAAGAGTTTGGTTACTTTGCACGAAACGATGACTACGTTGCTGGTGGTGCAGGTGCGGTTGCCTCAACTGACTTCCGTGATAGCCCTAAAGGCTTGTTCTCTTCACCGCCACAGTGCTACATGCACCGTCAAGCGTCATTCATTCCAGCTTTCTTCCCAGAAGGAACTGAAGTAGGTGAAGGTGCGGACGCCGACTTCTTCTACTTCCCATCTTATGCCGGTAAAGACCTAGGTGCGCCAGTTTTGGGTGCAGGTACTTTGTTCGCTATGACTAATGAAAGCAAAGGTGCAAAAGCGTTAATGGAGTTTTTGAAAGCGCCTATCGCTCACGAAGTCTGGATGGCACAAGAAGGTTTCTTAACGCCTCACACAGGTGTGTCTACTGCGCTATACGGGTCTGACGCACTACGTGGCATGGGTGAAATCTTACTCAACGCTACAACGTTCCGTTTCGACGGATCTGATCTAATGCCTGGTGGTGTTGGTGCGGGTTCATTCTGGACTGGCATGGTCGATTACGCAGGCGGTAAAGATGCTGCTGAAGTTGCCAAGGGTATCCAGGATAGCTGGGACGCTTTGAAGTAATCAGTTAATACGGTTGTACCTGCAAGGGGCGGCTTTCTATAAGCCGTCCCTTGTTGTCAATACAGTGGCAATGTACGGAATACGTCCTTTAAATTCTCAACGTTTTTGTTATAAGAACCAGTTTGATTTTCGCGGGGACAACCCAGCGTTCGGCCAGTCTGCAAGAGGATACCTATGAACCCTGCACTTCAAGCGTTGGTCACTATCATTGTTGGCGTTGGTGGTTGTGTTGGGTATTTTTACTTTTCTAACCAGTTTCTGGATAAGGTTCTTTTCCCTGCCAAAGGACCTAACATTGCTCGTAACATCACTCGAGCAAATATGATTCGCCCTTGGCTTTTTTTGATGCCTGCGTTGCTCGCCCTCAGCGTATACCTCGTTTATCCCGTGGTTGAAACTTTGCGTCTCTCACTCAGTGAGCGACTACCTGGCAACGAATCCCGTTTTGTTGGTCTAGCTAATTATCAAACCATGCTAGAGGATGCAAAATTTTGGGAAGCCATGCGAAACAACGTTATTTGGCTCCTTGTCGTCCCTGCGCTATCTACCGCGTTCGGCTTGTTAGCTGCCCAATTATCGGATCGAGTTCGTTGGGGCAACATTGCCAAGTCTATGATTTTCATGCCTATGGCAATCTCATTTGTCGGTGCCGCCGTTATTTGGAAACTTGTCTATGACGCGCGCCCCATCGATCAAGACCAAATAGGTGTTCTTAATGCGCTGTATTTGTTCTTTGGTGGCACTGAACCACAACAATGGTTGACGAAGCTAGGTTGGAATAATTTCTATTTAATGGCCGTGTTGGTTTGGATTCAAACCGGTTTTGCCATGGTTATTCTCTCGGCAGCCTTAAGGGGCATACCGGAGGAGACCATTGAAGCTGCCATTGTTGATGGGGCAAGCCCCATCCAAGTGTTCTTTAAAATTAAAGTACCTCAAATTATGGGCACCATTGTGGTTGTCTGGACCACCATCACTATTGTTGTGCTCAAGGTGTTCGATATTGTTTATGCCATGACAAATGGACAGTGGGAGACCCAGGTCTTAGCTAACTATATGTACGACAAGTTGTTTCGGGCTGTCGACTGGGGTGTGGGCTCGGCGAGTGCCATGGTCATCATGTTGATGGTGTCCCCAATACTCGTGTGGAACATCTATAACGCCCGTAAGGAGATGAAATAATGTCTGGTATAGCGGGCACTAAATCGAGTCTTACTTGGGCGGTTCATCTCTCGTTAGCTGTCATGGTATTACTTTGGTTGTTTCCCACGACAGGGCTATTGGTTTCCTCATTTCGTACAGCCGATCAAATATCGACGACGGGCTGGTGGAAATCGATGTTCGCCTCAGAGCAAAATCTAACACTAAGAACTGCCGCTCCTGATTATCAAACGACTCAAGACGGCAACTATGTCATTCAAGGTAATTTGTTTGAAGGCTCTGCCGCTGCCACTATCTCTGTGTGGGGCATTAGCTCGCGCGCAATAGATGATTACAAGGCAGGTGATACAGCACAGCTTAAAAAAGGTGGAACTGTCACTGTAGAGGTGAACGGTGACTATCTCATGCAGAATACGGAAGCATTTACCGGTAAGCGTGGGCAACGCATATTTGCTACGGCTGAAAAACCGCCGGAGTTTACGCTGGGTAATTATGAGTTTGTACTGTTCGATCCGTCTAATCGAGAAGGGTTAGCCAAAGCGTTTTTTAATACGCTGACAGTGACTATTCCGGCCACCATCATTCCCATATTGGTAGCAGCGTTTGCCGCCTATGCATTGGCGTGGATGGATTTTCCTGGACGTGCACTGCTAGTAGCTGCTGTTGTCGGGTTGTTGGTTGTACCGTTACAGCTGGCGTTAATACCCATACTGAAACTACACAACGAAATAGGCATAGGAAAAGGCTACTTAGGTGCTTGGTTAGCGCATACCGGTTTTGGCTTGCCATTGGCGATTTATCTGTTACGAAATTATATGGTGGGTCTACCTCGAGACATCATTGAAAATGCACGGGTAGATGGAGCGACTGATTTTCAGATATTTACAAAAATAGTGCTGCCGTTGTCGTTCCCGGCATTAGCCTCATTTGCCATATTTCAATTCTTATGGACATGGAATGATTTACTCGTGGCGTTAGTGTTCCTTATCGATTCCACAGGAGACACAACCGTCATGACTAAACAAATTGTTGAGTTATTGGGTACGCGAGGTGGCAACTGGGAAATTCTGGCAACGTCAGCGTTTGTCTCTATCGCTGTGCCTTTGCTGGTTTTCTTTTCGATGCAGAAATACCTTGTCCGCGGCCTGCTTGCAGGTTCGGTGAAATAGGAGAATTACGACAGTGGCTAACCTTAAGCTGACGGGTGTTCAGAAAACATACGGCGGATCAATCAATGTACTCAACGATATCAACCTGGATATACAAACCGGCGAGCTAATCGTTTTTGTCGGTCCTTCTGGTTGCGGTAAATCAACCTTGTTGCGCATGATCGCAGGCTTGGAGACCATAACCGCGGGTGAGTTCACCATAGACGGTCAGCGCATGAACGAGATGCCTCCGGCGCAGCGAGGTATTGCAATGGTGTTTCAGTCTTACGCTTTATATCCACACATGACTGTGCGTGACAACATGTCCTTTGCGCTTAAGTTAGCCAAGAAAACGCCTGCTGAAATAGACGCGGCTATAACGAAAGTAGCAGAGACACTTCAGCTAACAGAATATCTAGATCGTTTACCCAAGGCTTTGTCTGGTGGGCAACGACAGCGTGTGGCTATTGGTCGGTCAATAGTACGAGACCCTAAAGTGTATTTATTTGATGAGCCGCTTTCAAATCTAGATGCAGCTTTACGTGTAGCAACCCGCATCGAGATTGCTCAGCTTAAAGAGAGCATGCCCGATTCCACTATGGTATACGTGACCCACGATCAAGTAGAGGCTATGACCTTAGCAACACGTATTGTCGTATTGGCTAATAAAGGTATCGCACAAGTAGGCACGCCGTTAGATCTCTATGAACGTCCAGAAAACGAATTTGTTGCACAATTCATTGGCTCACCAGCAATGAATTTGCTACCAGGGAAAATTGTAGAAACGGGCGATGTCACAACCGTGCGCGTGGATCACGGCAATGGCGTTATTGCTGCCAATATTCCCTCTAAGCCTGACATGAAGGGAGCCGTGGTAAACGTGGGAATACGCCCAGAGGATATGACCCCAGTCACCGGTGATAACTATGCGTTTGAAAACATAGTTGAAATATCTGAAGCCTTGGGCGAGGTGACGCAGGTATATTTTAAGCGTCAGGATGTAAACAGTTCTCCGGTTATTGCAAAACTACCGGGTATTCATAGAGACGTTCGTGGTCAACGAATGCGTATGTCAACAGAGCCCGAAAAAATACACCTGTTCTCAGAAGGTGTTTCTCTGTTATACCGCTAGCCTTATTTTTATATTCATTTTTACAAACTGTCGGCGGTGTTAATTGTTCCCGGGTTTGTCCTTTATACGTTTAGTTAAGCTATTTCATTATGGAAATTTCGAACACGACTAGTGGTTCTAACGCTGCACCTGACAAGGACTGGTGGCGTGGTGCGGTTATCTATCAAATTTACCCACGCTCTTATCAAGACACTAATAATGATGGCATAGGCGATTTAGCAGGCATCACGCAAAGGCTTGATCACATAGCCGAATTAGGTGCGGATGCCATCTGGATATCGCCTTTCTTTACCTCGCCCATGAAGGATTTCGGTTATGACGTGTCTAACTACATAGACATTGATCCGATGTTCGGTGATCTTGCCTCTTTCGACACTATGGTGAGTCGTGCCCATGAGTTAGGTGTCAAAGTGATGATTGATCTCGTGTTGTCACACACCTCAGATCAGCATGCGTGGTTCGCTGAATCTAGTGCCAGCCAAGACAACGATAAGCATGACTGGTATGTCTGGGCCGATGCTAAGCCTGATGGTGGTCCACCGAACAATTGGTTATCCATTTTCGGTGGTCCTGGTTGGTCGTGGAATTCAACGCGATGCCAGTATTATCAGCATAATTTTTTAACCTCTCAGCCTGATCTTAACTTCCATAATCAAGCGGTTAGAGATGCAGTGCTTGAGGTGGCTCGTTTTTGGTTGGACCGAGGTGTCGACGGGTTCCGCCTCGACACCATCAATTTCTATTTCTGTGATGAGCAGCTTCGAGACAACCCCGCCTTGGCACCTGAGCTTAGAAATGCTGAGATTGCACCTGCCGTTAATCCCTATAATCATCAGAATCACTTGTACGACAAGAATCGACCAGAAAACCTCGCATTTTTGGAACGCTTTCGAGCGCTACTCGATGAATACCCTGCGGCAACGGCGGTGGGTGAGGTTGGGGACGCTCAGTACGGTATGCAAATTTTGCAGGACTATACAAAGAGCACCAATCGTATGCACATGTGCTACACCTTTGATTTCTTATCGGGTGATAGACCAACGGCGGCCAGAGTAGGGCAGGTTTTGCAAAAGTTTGAATCTGAAGCTGCTGATAGCTGGGTGTGTTGGGCGTTTTCGAATCATGATGTCGTCAGGCATGCAACGCGATGGCAGGTGCCTGGAGAGTACGAGACTCAACACTTGAAACTGCTGGCCTCTTTACTAATGTCCATGCGTGGCTCTGTCTGTGTTTACCAAGGCGAGGAGTTGGGCTTACCTGAAGTTGAAATCCCATTCGAAAAATTACAGGATCCCTATGGCATTCGTTTCTGGCCTAAATTCAAGGGTCGAGATGGTTGTCGCACGCCTATGGTTTGGGAGAGCACGTCTGAGTTTGCAGGCTTTTCATCGGTTGAGCCTTGGTTGCCCATCGATGAGAGCCATAAGCAATTGGCTGTCGCTGTACAGGCTGATGACCCGACAAGCTTAGTGGAGCATTACCGAATGTTTCTAACCTTTAGAAAGGGGTGTGTACCTCTTGTGAAGGGCACATTAGAGGACATCAACGTGTCGGGCAATATCGTTAGCTTTTTAAGAACACATGGAAACGAAACAGTTTTTTGTGCGTTTAACTTAAGCGCGAACCCTGCAAAGGCTGTGCTTCCTGATCAGCGCGAATGCGAGTTACTGCAAGGGCATGGTTTTGACAGTGTCTTGTCTGGTGATGCCGTGGAGCTGCCACCTTACACAGCGGCTTACGTGCGTTTAGGGTAATCGAGCGCAGCTTAACTTACCTGTTGTGCGCACTTAGATGTGGCCGGTTTAATCGCCGGCTATACTAAGGCTTTTACGTTTGCGTAGAGAAATCTTTGCCTTACTTGGTTTTCTCATACTTTCTATTTCTGAGCTGACCACCAAAATACGAGCATCTTGATTCTCATCATTGACATCGATGGTGGCGGATACCAATACGTCTAAGCCATTGCGCGAACCGTTGACGTAACGACAAGGAATGTTCCTTACGTATCCCACGCTACGAAGTTCATCTAGTGCATTGGTGATAGTTTTTCGCGAGCTAGCATGCAAGAAACGAAATGCATAGAGTCCCAGAACATCGTCCAATTTTTGCCCCATGGTTTCTAGCCAGCATCGATTAACACTTAAAATTCTTCCCTTAGCATCAAGTTCTTGCATCATGATGGGGGCGTTCTGATAAAGCGATTGAAAGCGCTTTTTACCGTCTAGTGCTTCTTGTTCGGCGCAGCGCCTCACCGTTATGTCGGTGCCTAAGGACTGGACTTCGAGCATGACCCCATTGGAGTCAAAGATTGCCCTCTCTGACCAATGTAGCCAATAAGAATCCCCACCTGTAACCACGCATTTCTCATAGCTTGTCGTAGGGTTTTGCGGTGTTAGTGCCGATATTTTTCGCTTATAGGTTTCGTAATCGGCGGGTTTTGAAAGTTGCTTAAAGTTAAGCCCTTCAAGTTCTGATACAGGCTTGCCTAAATAATTGGCATAGGCTTGATTAACAAACGTTAGCGTGCAATCTGGCAGACATCGATAAATGAATTCTGATTGGTCTTCGACAACGTTTTGGTATTTGGCGTGACTCACCACCAAATCTCGGATACGTGCGAATGAACGTTGGGCATTCTCGATTGTTGTTGAAAGTGGTTGATCGGAGAGGTGATCATACAAGACCCAGTCTTGGGCTCCGTCTCGGATCCCCTCAGTGCCAGCAGGTGCGTCGTCGCTGTGACCAATGAGTACAACCGGTATGTGGCTGTACAGTGCATCGTTAAGTTCAACAGGATCAATGTCCTGATGCTTAAGTGCTTTTAAATCGAGTAGTACGACATCGTGGTTTTCTAGCGGGATGTCATAGATATCTTTTGAACAAAAACTCACTTGACTCAGTGTTAGCGCCCCTTTTGATTCTTCTATTAGGTCTGCGATGCGAAGAACATCTGACCCTGGATAGCAGATAAACAAAATACGCGTGGATGGGGTGCCGGACATAATAGAGTTCTACATAGAGAATCGTTTAAGTAGGTGTGCTCAAGGTATTTTCTGAGTGGGTATGGATCTGAATAAACGCCTTGTTTAAAACAAACCGATGCAGTCCATTGCATCGGTGAAACTAACTCAATATTAAATATCGATTACAAGGTTCATGCTTGTAACACTGTCGCTGTTTGAGCTAAGTGGGTTATCACCTGAAGACAGGTCGCTGTTGCTACGTGAGAAGTGAGCAATTTTGAATGCTAACTTTTCAGATATCTTGAACGCTACACCGAGGCCAAGTTCAACGTATGTGTTGTCGCTACCGAAATCGCTGCGCATGTCAGCGTTGAAAGTCACGTTTTCGTTAACACGGCTTAGGAAGTTCAAGCCCAAGTAGCCAACGCCACCGTTAACGCTATCGCCAAAAACGAGGTCAGTAGTCTTGTTGCCGAAACCAGCTTCTGCAGTTAGGAAGCCTGCTGGTGTTGAGTAGAAACGGTGACCGACACCAACAATTTGACGAGTTGCAGTATCAATGTTGGCTGGCTCGTCTTGTTCCCAATCAAGAATACCGAAGAAGTAAGTCTTTGGTGTGTAGTAGAACTTTGGCTGGTAACCCAGAGCTAAACGATCAGAGTTGTCACCCTTGATGATTTGACGCTCAGGTAGGCCATCGTCGCCAGTTACAGTTTCGCCAAGTTCGTCAGTGACATTAACGACGAGCGTGGAAGAACCTTTAAAGACAGTACCGAATACGATGTGTTCCCAACGGTCGACAGTTTTACCCAAACGGATAGAACCGTTGATGTTGCTAGACTCGGAATTACCCGTTGAACTGGTAGCACCCAAAGAGGCTGTACCGCTCCAACCATTAAGCACACTGCTTACAGCGTCTTTTACGTCGTCTTGTGCAACAGAGGCGGATGAGAAAGCCATCGCGCTAGATACCAGCAGAGCGGCAATTGATTGTTTGTAAGAGATATTGAAAATCATATCGATGACTTTGGTTGTTAAGGAACACCAATTATGGACAAGGTTGGGGAGTATTTCCGGTGCGTTACGATGTTTAACAAATA
>CALKLO010000123.1 GCA_937991945.1 uncultured Granulosicoccus sp. | reverse complement strand
CAACAACATTTTTTGAGTTGTAATACTTCACCCCAGTACTAATGAGGAGTTTCTAAAGGTATGCAAACCACCAGCCCAATCACCCGGACGGCGGACAGTATTCTTTCCACCAACCGCGTGCTTCGCAACACTTACGCGCTGTTGGCAACCACGCTGCTGTTTAGCGC
The DNA here is from genome assembly GCA_937991945.1 of uncultured Granulosicoccus sp. Lineage (GTDB taxonomy): Bacteria > Pseudomonadota > Gammaproteobacteria > Granulosicoccales > Granulosicoccaceae > Granulosicoccus. The sequence continues at coordinate 10,738 of CALKLO010000123.1, read as the reverse complement.
TGTTATGGCCATGGTCTCCATGGCAGTTTCACCGCCACGCATGATGGCGATGGTCTCAACATTTGGCGCAATCGGCGTTCTAATGTTTCTTTTGCCAAAATTCGAGAATTCAGCAGCCGGTATCGGCATCGTGTTCTTGGGCACCGGCATGCTTGGTTTTGGCCTCGGTCCTATGCTCAACGCTTACGCGTCACTTCCCAATGGCTCTTCCATCATTGGAACAGCAATGGGCGGCACAGGCGTTATCTTCCTAGCTCTTAGTGCGTATGTACTAACAACGAAGAAGAGCTTCGATTTCATGGGCGGCATGCTGTTCATCGGCCTCATGGTCGTATTCGGCGCAGCTATCATCAACATCTTTGCTCAGATCCCTGCTCTATCAATCGCAGTGTCCGGTGCAATCGTCCTTCTAATGAGCGGATTCATCCTGTTTGACACTGGACGTATCGTCAACGGTGGTGAGACTAACTACATCCGTGCAACAGTGAGCATGTTTCTGAACATCTTCAACCTGTTCACAAGCTTGCTACACCTACTTGGCATCATGAGCGACGACTAGTCTTCATTTGCCGATAGTCCCGCTCGACAACACGGCAGCTTCTTCAAGCTAAGCCAGGTTGAAACCAAGGCCACATTTAGTGGCCTTGGTTGTTTCTACAACATGCAAAAACACGTGAGGCATTGCCGTGAACAATCTTTGGTTTCAAATCCCCGTCGCCCTCGTCATGGGCTTTATGATTTGGCGCATGTACCCAACAGCCATGCATTGGTTGAAAAACGGCCCCAAAGGCAGCTCCAAAGAGTGGCTTAATGTATCCATGATTATTGGCGCGGTCGTACTCTTCGTCGCCTTCCTGATTAAAACTGTCCAGAACTAAGCGGGTTACTCTTAGTGAGCTTGCTCGGCCAGCTCAAAACGCGCCACGATAGGGGCGTGATCAGACGAGCGTACATGCGCTAGAGAATCTATTGAGCGCAATGTAAGCCCTCGATAGAACACATGGTCCAAATGCTGGTTAAGATGCGCTAGGCGGCATTGACGAGTCATTTGCGCTTCAAGCAAGCCAGCCTTGTCTGCCACAGAACGAAAAGCCTGCAGCCTTGTAGCACTCCACGTGTTGAAGTCCCCGGCCAGAATCATAGGCCCAGTATGACCGTCCATTGCCACACTTAATTGACTAAGTTGGTCGACGTATTTTTTATCACCCACAAAGTTGATGGCGTGCATGTTGATCACAAGCAACCTATCAGCGTTTCCTGTCAAAGGGTACTGAGTGCTTAACAGCAACTTTTGAGTATGCGACAGAGGCTCACTGTGCTCAGACAAGTAGAATTTTCGATCGCAGGCCATTGCTGTGCAGCCGGTTTTTATACCGTGCTCTATGGCAGTTTTACGATGCCTAAAGCTTCTCGCCATGATCCACTGCAAACCGCTGTTTTGCTCAAACAGAACATCGGAGGGTGCATTTAAAACCGCCTCCTGCAATAGCACTAAATCCTTATCGAATGCCAACGCTTTAAAGTCAGCAGCCCAGTTAGCTCGACGCGCCTTAAAGATGTTCCATACCAACACGTCTATAGACGGGCCTAGGCTATTTGTTGACGCCTCCCCTAGCTGACGTAACTCGTCATCAGCTGTAAAACGATGTGGTAAAAGACTTTGCAGCATTGTTTATAGGTAGGGAGAAAACAGGCGGAAGAAATTATTACGTAGGCGTTTTACGAAATGTTGATCGGTACACTCTGTTATTTCGACCGCAGCCGCTATTTTTTGACTAACGATGTTACTTAAAGCGCTGTTCAACGCGTCATCGTAGCACTCCAAGTTAATTTCAAAGTTGAGCTCTAAACTTCTAGCGTCCCAATTGCTCGAGCCAATCATGCTCCAGTAGTCATCAACGACAAATAACTTACTATGATCAAACGGTGCCGCTAATTCATGCAGATGAATCCCCTGCCCTAATAACTTTCGGTGATTGGCTTTCATTGCCCAGCCAACAAACGGTAAGTTGTTACTTGCTGGAACGCACAAGTCGATACGCACGCCTCTCAACACAGCCATTTGCAACGCACTCGATACAAGTGCACCGGGTAAAAAATACGGCGATACGATTTGAATTCGCTGTTTGGCTGCATGAATAGCCCCTAACATAGTCAGCTGTAACTTCTGATAATTATCGTCAGGACCATCCACTAACACCCGGGAAGTTACCCGAGCCTTCAACGCTTTATCAGCGTTTGATACGGCCCCTTCAGCAGTCGGCTCAACCCAATGAGGAAGCTGCAGCGTCTCATTCGCTGCAAACTGCCAATCGGCTGCGAACACCGCATTTATTTGATTAATAACAGGCCCACGAATCTTAAAGTGCACGTCTTGGGTTAACTGGCTTAAACGCTGACTGCTAGATGTTTTAACCAAGTTTCCTTGACGAATATTCATGCCACCAACAAAAGCTACTTGGCCATCAACAGAGAGTATTTTTCGGTGATTCCTTAAATTAATAAACCGTGTTCCTGATGTGGAAAACGCAGATAAAAAACGCGCTGTTTTCACACCTTTTCGCCTCAAGACCCGATCAGATCGCACCATACTTAAGCCGTAGCCAACGCCCAAGCCATCTATAAGCACTCTCACCGCTACGCCTCGCTGATGAGCAGCCACTAGCGCAGTAACAAACTGCCGTCCAGCTTCGTCGTGTTCGAAGATGTAACTGGATAGCACCACAGAATGTGTCGCTTCATTAATGGCCTGCAGCATTTGAGGGTAAGCCTCATCGCCATTCATTAAGGGCTCTAATTCGTTAGCGGATAAGTAACGAGCGTCATGTATACCCAGACCCAACTGCATTAGCGCTTGCCAGTTCGCTGGACAAGAATCAGGATCGCATATGTGATTTTTACTAGGCGCAGCCGTTACGGGACAATGATCTGATAGCTCAGCTTGTGCACGCCTTAGAATACGGTTAATACCGAACAACCAATATATAACGGCCCCTAGCAGAGGCGCTAGGATGATTATCCCCAACCAGCTGAATGCCGATGCTTCATTTTGCTTGTTCATGACTACGTGGATACCCGCCACGATAGTCATTAGCAGGTATAAACCACCTGCCAGCGGAAAGGCCATATCTGGCCCCACGTATTGACTGGGATCAACGTTCATAGACAACTAACCCCCAAAACAAAGTACAAGTATAACCATCATGGAACCCTCTACCGATACTTTCAACATTAAGTTAAGTGTGCTCAGGCCGACAAAACCGTATATCTCTGCATACCGTTGGTGTATTCCATGGCACGTTCGTCCGATTCAGGTTTTTTAGGTAGCTTAGTTCGCGATAAGACTTTTCAGGCGCGAGAAATTCGTCGAGTTTTGTTACTCAGCTGCGTATACCTTAGTGTAACCACTGTGATGGTGGGGGTCTTCTATCACCAGATGCTGGGGCAGATACTCGAAGGGGTTTCTCCTCTACTCTTCGTATCAGAGGACATGGCCTTGGCAAACGAGGCCGTACCTACGCTAAACGCTGTGCTTGGCAAATGGCTTGTCGCCATGCTGGTGGTTAACGCTATTGTCACTGTTAGTTTGAGTATCTACATAACTCGAAAACTAGGACAACCCATTCTTGCAATCAAACGTGCCTTACGCCAAATTGCTGATGGGCGACTTGACGTTCGCTTACGAGCAGATGATGATCGGGATTTTGGCGATATCGCTAAAGACCTTACCGCCGCTATTGCCAGTATTCGTGAACAAGTAGCAGCGGCCAAATCAGGTATTGAGCAAGTAGGCACTGTCGACTCAGACTACCCAGATGCGCAAAAGCTAAATGCTGCAATCAACGATTGCCGGCATGCGCTGGATCACTTCCAAGTTGATATCGGCGAGTCTGTCGATGACAAGAAGGCTGTCTGATCGTATGAATATCGCGCAATCAAGGATTCGTCCGCTAATAGCCGCGACACTTGCCTGCCTATTTTTGCAAGCCTGCGAAGATGACAGCGGTAGTAGTGATTCATCAACAGCTGTTGACGGTACCTACCTACATATCTCTGCGCCTGATTTCTATTTCGGCACTAATGATGTCGGAACAGAAGCCACTCAGCAGATTCAAATTTCAAACCGCGGTGCTGACGAATACCCGTTAAATTCGATTTCCATCAATGGCGAAAACCCAGATGAGTTTGCCGCTGATGCCATTGACGATATCGTGTTGTTACCAACCCAATCCATAACGGTAGGCATAACGTTTCAACCGATTACCGACGGACGTAAATTCGCCAACTTTGTGGTTGACTACGAAACGACTAAATTGGTTGAAGAGTCAGTTAACGAGAATGAGCAGAACTACTACGAAGGAAAAAGCCTGGAAAATGCGGGTGACTACGTAGCCGCTAAACAAAGCTATAGTGACTATATTGAAGGCGATCCAGTTACAACCAATAAACGCCGAGCAGCGATAAAATTGCCGGTCATTCAAGAGTCAGAAGTGTATGGCGATGGTCAAGACTTTGATTTGTATCTGTCTGCTATGGATCTACGTGATGCCGGCGAATACGAAGCTGCCAGCACAGAGTTAGCAGTTATTTCGAGTTTGTATGGCGACGGCTACTTAGGTGACGATGCTTTGTACCTGAAAGGCTACATTCAGTTAATGGATGAAAAAGACTACGAAGCTGCGCTTGCTACTATGCAACAACTGCGTTCGCAGTACCCTGATTCAACGTACTACGACACGGCTCTTTATAGCGAAGCTATAGCTCAGCAAGAGTTAGGTAATTTAGCGGTAGCACGTGAAATTTTACTTGACCTTCGTTATCGCCACACGGGTATCGATACACTCGGTATTACGCTTGCGAAAGACAACATCGTGTCACGACTATGGTTCGATCGTGCTAACACAGCATTGGAGACACTGGACGCGTAAGCGTTCAACGCCCTACACGTCCAAGCAGTTAGTTAAAGCGATCTCACTGGACCCGACGATTCACGCACGATGAGCTGCGTTGTTAGTCGGGTCGATTCAACCCCTTGTTGATTCTCCACAGCCCTAATCAGCTGATGGGCAGCCGTGTCCCCCATCACATCAGCACCTACCTGAACGGTCGTGAGTGATGGACTTAATTCGGCAGACAAACTCAAATCATCAAAGCCTGTTATCGATAGTTGCCCTGGAACATCGATACCCATTCGTTGCGCCTCCAGCAGTGCGCCATAAGCGATGACATCATTGCCACAAATAACGGCGGTGGTTTTATCATCAATGATGGCATTGAACGCTTTGCGACTTTGCGCTACCGAATACTCTACTTCTACCACTCGCGATTCAGGTAGCGACAAGCCTTTAGATTCCAGGCGGTGTCTAACACCGTTTATTCGATCTCTGGCTCTATCATTGTCGTGCGCCTTACCCGCTAGCATGACGATATGTTGATGACCAAGATCAGTTAGATGATCCACGATATCGAACATGGAACCGGTGTTGTCGAAACCCACGTTAGCCGAGCTAGTGTTCTCATCAAACGCCCAAGTACAAACATGGCGTACACCAGTTTGCTCGAGACGCTCAAACACTCTTTCATCATGCAGATTGCCCACTAGCAGCAAACCGTCCACGCCTCGTTCAATCATCTTGATGACCAGATCGTGTTCGCGCGCTAGATCTTGCTGGGACACTGACAAAATGAGTGTGTAACCCAGCGCCTGAGCAGCGCGTTCGAACGCATTGATGCCTTCCGCGAAAATAGCGTTATTAAGCGAAGGAATGATGGCGCCCAAGGTGCCTGAACGCTGTAAAGACAGCGCTCGCGCACTCGCATCGGGGATGTAGTTCAGTTCTTGGATAGCCAGCACTACTCGGCTGCGAACATCGGCACTGATGATGCCGCGATCATTGACGACCCGCGACACCGTAGCGGTCGAGACGTTGGCGTGGGTAGCCACATCCTGCTGCGTGGGCATTTTACGTCTGGCTGTCATAACGCTGGCTGATGCATAAAGCTTGAATGTTAACCATGTATGCGCTTACAATAGCATGTAAGCGCATACATTCATCTATTTTGAGACGTTTTTAGCCATGCAATACATTAAAAAAGCCAGTAAAACCTCCTCCACGGGAGAGCAAGACGTTCGCGCCACTGTACAAAACATGCTCGACGACATTGAAGCTGGTGGCGAAGACGTTTGCCGCGCTTACGCTGAGAAGCTCGACAAGTACACAGGTGACATCGTTGTATCCGAAGCCGATCGCAAAGCCTCACACGCCAATGTTAATCAGCGTCTTAAAGACGACATCCGTTTTGCTCGCGATAACGTCCGTCGTTTTGCTGAAGCTCAGCTTGCAACGATTGGCAACACTGAATTAGAAATCGTTCCAGGTCTTATCGCAGGACAACGCCAAATTCCAGTATCTGCCGCTGGTTGCTATGCACCAGGTGGCCGTTATTCACACGTGGCCTCAGCAATCATGACCGTCACAACGGCAAAGGTTGCCGGTGTTCAGCACATTTCAGCCTGTTCACCCACACGACCCGGCGAAGGCATGCACCCAGCTGTTCTCTACGCACTCGATGTATGCGGAGCGGACAACATTCTGAACCTAGGTGGCGTTCAAGGTATCGCAGCCATGGCTTTCGGCCTATTCGGCTGTTCACCAGCACGCGTACTTGCAGGCCCGGGCAATCAGTACGTTGCCGAAGCAAAGCGCATTTTGTTTGGTCGCGTAGGCATCGATATGTTTGCAGGCCCAACTGAAAGCATGGTCATCGCTGATGCCAGCGCAGATCCAGCCATTGTCGCTTCTGATCTCGTTGGACAAGCAGAACATGGCTACAACTCACCTGTTTGGTTAATCTCACTCGATGAAAAACTAGCCAAGGAAGTTAACGATCTCATCCCTGGTCTCATTGCAGACTTACCGAAGCTGAACCGCGACAATGCAGCTATCGCTTGGGAAGAATATGGCGAAATCATGGTGTGTGATAGCCGCGAGGAAGCCGTACAAGTTTCTGACAGCTACGCATCAGAGCATCTACAAGTACAAGCCGATGATCTCGATTGGTGGTTAGAGAACCTAACCGACTACGGTTCATTATTCCTAGGTGAAGAAACAACCGTTGCTTACGGCGATAAGGTCTCTGGACCTAACCATGTACTGCCGACTAAAGGTGCGGCTCACTACACTGGCGGCCTATCGGTTGGTAAATTCATCAAGACAGTTACTTGGCAGCGTTCTACTCGAGAAGCTAACCGCGAAATCGGTCAAGCATGTGCACGTATTTCTCGTCTTGAGGGCATGGAAGGTCATGCGCGTACAGCCGATGTACGTCTCGCTAAGTACTTCCCAGGTGAGAACTTTGACCTAACAGGCGAATAATAAGTCGATGAACACAAGCCTGACACGATTCGATATTACAGGGCGTGTCGCCGTTGTTACCGGTGCCTCTTCAGGCATCGGTAAACACTTGTCCAAGGCGCTTGCTAACGCAGGCGCTAAGGTCGTGGTGGTAGCTCGGCGAGCCGAATCCATAGCTGAATTAGCAGACTCTATTGGCGGTCATGCTGTGGCCCAAGATCTTTGCTCACTGCAAGATTTTGACGCATTTGCTCAAACGCTCTCAGCTCCCTTTGGCGCGCCATCCATACTGATTAATGCTGCAGGCGTTAATCATCGTCAACCCGCTGATGACATCACCGTTGAAACGTGGAATGAAACTCTGCATTTAAATCTATCGGTGCCGTTTTTTCTCAGCCGTGCCTTGGTACCCGGAATGAATGGCGACGGCAGCATTATCAACATCGCCTCGTTGCAATCAGTCCGAGCCTTCCCAAACAGCATGCCTTATGGGGCCTCCAAAGGTGGTGTTGCACAACTAACGCGAGCAATGGCAGAGGCTTGGTCGTCCTCGGGTATCAGAGCCAATGCCATAGCGCCCGGGTTTTTCCCCACTGAGTTGACCCAGGCTGTATTCGATAACCCTGAGAAAGCTGCCGCAAATGCCGCTCAAACGTGTATCGGCCGAAACGGCGAACTTGAAGACCTTGTCGGCCCAACGTTGTTTCTCAGTTCAGCTGCAAGCGCCTACATGACTGGTCAGGTGCTCTATGTGGACGGCGGATTTACTGCAAAGTAGTGAAGCTTTACCCATTAAGTTGTTATTAACCGAATAACAAGGCAAAACCGAGTTGAAATTACTCGGTTTTGCCACCATATTAAACACTCTAGTTCGCTAAATTTATAGGTGTTTGCGCTATATGGATATGCTTTTCAGTTCTGCTTCCTCTTTCTGGATAGGAATGGCTTTCGTCATTCTGATCATCCTCTCTTCTTCCGTTAAATTCGTGCCACAAAACACCGCGTTTGTTGTCGAGCGTTTTGGGAAATTTCGAACCACGCTACTCGCGGGTCTTAACTTTGTTTTCCCTTTCATCGACAAAGTTGCCTACAAGGTTTCTCTCAAGGAACTAGCGCTAGATGTTCCCTCACAGTCGGCCATAACAAAAGACAACATCACGCTTACTGTTGACGGTGTTTTGTACTTAAAAGTTATCGACCCTGAAAAATCCAGCTACGGTATCGACAACTACGTCTTCGGTGTTACTCAGTTGGCGCAAACTACCATGCGTTCAGAAATCGGTAAAATCACCCTTGATCGTACGTTTGAAGAACGTGATTTATTAAATGCCGCCATTGTTCAAGCAATCAACGAAGCTGGAGAGGCTTGGGGAACAACCTGTCTTCGATACGAAATTAAAGACATTACGCCACCTAAAAGCGTCTTGGAAGCGATGGAAAGACAAATGAAGGCTGAGCGAGATAAGCGTGCCACCGTACTTGAGTCAGAAGGTGAACGACAATCGGCAATAAACGTAGCTGAAGGTCAGAAACAATCCGTTGTACTAGCCGCTGAAGCCCAACGCGAACAACAAATTCTAAAAGCCCAAGGTGAAGCCGATGCCATCCGCACAGTGGCAGAAGCACAAGCTATGGCTTTGCGAACAATTGGTGAAGCAGCAGCCACGAGCGATGGGCAAACGGCAATGCAATTAGATCTGGCTACTCGCGCTATTGCAGCAAAAGCTGACATTGCTAAGCAATCTACCGTTGTATTAATGGACGGCAATAAGTCTGATGCAGGTTCAGTGGTCGCTGAAAGCATGGCAGTGGTTGCAGCCATGAACGCTAGCGGCTCGTTCAATCAGTCAGGTAATTAAACGAACCACCAGCAGGTCTCAATACCGATAACCGTTTTTAATTGGAGTCACATGTGACTGATACCTTACTCAGTAACCAAGCAGCCCTATGGATTGGCATAGGATTTCTACTACTAGCCATCGAAGCACTCGCTTTTGGTTTTGCCAGTGGTGTCCTGTTATTCGGTAGTTTAGGTGCCATCGCTACCGGTGCTTTATTGTGGTTTTCTCTGGTTCCGAATTCATTTATCGTCGCCGTGGCCTGCTTTGCCATCAGTACGGCAGTTATTACCGCTGTTTTGTGGTCGCCTCTAAAGCGACTACAAAGCGGCGCAGAACTGGGTAGTGATCGCAGTAGCGACATCATTGGTCACGAATTCAACCTGGCTTCAGATATCAATCGCACAGAATTCAGCGAGCAAAAGTACTCAGGCATAACTTGGCGTGTTGAGCCTGCAACGCATTTATCTCAAGACAGCATCAGTGCTACAACACGCGTCAAAGTGTCCGCTGTCAGTGTCGGCGTGTTCTTTGTCGAACCTGCATAAGCACAATCAAAGAAATTCCATGACCCTAATTACAGAAGCCCTAAAAAATGAGCTTGCCCCGAACGGCAAGCTCAGAGCTGGAATCAACATGAGTAACTTCCTGTTGGTCAGTGACTCAACACCCGAAGGTCATGCAGATGGAGTGTCACCCCGCATCGCACAAGCCATTGCTGATGAGCTTGGCGTAGAACTCGTACTAGTGCCTTACAAGGGTCCAGGAGAGGTTGCTGATGGCGCTCAATCTAACGAATGGGATATCGCAAATATTGCCGCTGAGGCGGAACGAGCTCGCTTTATCAGCTTCAGCCCGGCCTACTGCGAGATACAAGCCACGTATTTAATTCCACCAAATTCACCGATAACAGTCATGGCAGATGTCGATAAACCAGGCGTACGCATCGCTGTAAAAGACAGAGCTGCGTACGATCTCTGGCTTAAAGAGAATTTGAAACACGCAACACTTGAACGTGCGCCCTCTCTCGACGATTCTTTTACACTCTTCAAAGACAGCAACCTTGAAGCATTAGCTGGCCTTCGCCCCAAGTTACTAGAACAACAAAGCCTTATGCCGGGCTCAACGTTATTCGACGAAAGCTTCACCGCGGTGCAGCAATCTATTGGATGCCAAACTGGCAAGGCTCTGGCCTCTGCTTACTTACGAGACTTCGTTCAGCGATCAAAACACAACGGCTTAATCTTGTCCCTCATAGAACAATTCGGGGTTGTTGGTCGCTTATCAGTTGCTCCTTGAGTATAGGCTTGACCCATGCTTGAACCCACTCAAATACTCTCTTATGCCATAGCTCTGGGTGTGGCCGCTGCTATCCCAGGCCCCGGCATTACAGCACTGGTTGCCCGCTCGGTGGCCAGTGGTCCTGTCGCCGCTTTCGCGATGCTGGCTGGACTCATTGTTGGTGATCTTATTTATTTAAGCTTTGCGGTGTTTGGTTTAAGCATCATTGCGACAAGTTTCTCCAGCTTATTCATAGCCATTCGC
>CALKLO010000122.1 GCA_937991945.1 uncultured Granulosicoccus sp. | reverse complement strand
GGAACATGTGGAGCATTAGCCACCAAATTGCCACCCGCATCAAATAGTGCACACGAAAAATCTAGACGCTCTTTGATGTTCACTGAGTACGCTGTATTAGCCAGAGTGGTACCCATTTGCTCGGCAATAGACATGTATAGGTTGTTAAACACCTCGAGCATAATGGGATCAACCGATGTTCCTATTGATACTTTTTTCTGCATTTCTTTATACCGATTTAATATAAAGTTTCCCTGCGCATCAACTTCCCCTTCCCAACCCTCTTCAATGATATTGGTGCCCGTGTGCTCGGTAACCACCATAGGACCTCGGAAGGTTTGCCCCAACGCCAAACTGTTGCGAGCATAGAGAGAAACATCCTGCCAACATTGATTCGTATATACCGGTACTTGCGCCAAAGGTGCGCACTCAGCATCAGAACTTATTGCAAAGGCGGCACTGGTTGAATCCGATTCACCGATAGCTTCAACACTTAGCATGTCAAAAACCAATGAGCGTTCTGCGGAGCTAAATCCAAACCGTGATCGATGGGCCTTGTCGAAGCGTTCTACCATTTCTGCTTGAGTACCAAAAAGCACACTCAATGATTGATGAGACCCAGAGTATTTCAGATGCGCACGCTTAACTATGTCAATGCTACTAGGCTCTACCCCTTGATCTTGCACTTCTGTAAAACAAGCGCTAGATAGCGTTTCAAGAACTTTATCAGCATCAGCAAGCTTTTCCAGAGGCTCATCAAACTGCTCCTCTCGTAATGCTCTAATATCAGCTAAGCCCATTCCAAATGCTGATAGAACCCCCGCATAAGGATGAATAAATACACGCTTAATACCCAGTGCATCAGCAACCAAGCAGGCATGTTGACCACCGGCTCCCCCGAAGCAATTTAGCGTGTACTGAGTCACGTCATAACCACGCTCCACTGATATTTTTTTAATCGCATTAGCCATGTTTTGAACGGCAATACGTAAAAAGCCCTCAGCCGTCTCTTCCGGGCTTAATGGCGGCAAACCCAACTCCTCCGATATTTTAAGCGCCAAATGCGTAAACTTTTTTTCAACAATTTCTTGATCCAACATTTGATTGGCATCAGCACCAAACACTGCGGGGAAATGCTGGGGGTTAAGCTTACCTAGCATGACGTTGCAGTCGGTCACCGTTAGAGGACCACCGCGCCGATAACAGGCAGGTCCCGGATTAGCCCCTGCGCTCTGCGGCCCGACTTGATACCGTCCATCTTGGAAAATCAGCACTGAACCACCACCAGCTGCAACCGTGTGAATATGCATCATCGGAGCACGCATCCTGACACCTGCCACCTCAGTTTCAAAGGTACGCTCTAGCTCACCGGCATAGTGGCAAACATCAGTTGAGGTGCCACCCATATCAAACCCTATGAGCTTGTCATAATCAGCCTCACCTGCGGTTTTAACCATTCCCACCACACCACCCGCAGGCCCCGAGAGAATGGAATCGCGGCCTTGAAAGAGGTTGGCATCAGTGAGTCCGCCATTGGATTGCATAAAGAACAGCCGATCACATGCTCCACTGCCTATCTCGAGTTCATCGGTGACTTGAGTGACATACCGTCTCAAAATAGGCGATAAGTAGGCATCAACAACCGTCGTGTCCCCGCGGCTAACTAGCTTCTCTAATCGGGAAGTCTCGTGACTCGTCGATACTTGTGTGTAACCCATCTCCCGGGCAATGACTGCAACTAACTGTTCATGCATTGGATTGAGGTACCCATGCATAAAGGCTATAGCGACGCTACGTATGCCTTTCATGTAAGCAACCTGCAACGACAACTTAGCGGCATCCACATCAAGCTTTATGACTACGCATCCCTCAGCATCCAGACGCTCGGGCACTTCTGCTACGTCCTGATAAAGCAAGGTAGGTAGCACAATGTTCAAATCAAACAGTGCGGGGCGATTCTGATAGCCGATGCGCAGCAAGTCAGAAAACCCTTCGGTAATTAACAGCAAAATAGGGTCACCCTTGCGTTCCAATAACGCATTGGTTGCAACAGTCGTCCCCATTTTTACAGCGGCAATACTGCCGTCAGGTATTTTTTCACTCTCTGATAGGCCCATTAGTTGACGAATACCAAAGACAGCTGCGTCTACGTACTGCTCTGGGTTTTCAGACAATAGCTTGTGTGAAATCAGCGTCCCATCAGGCTTGCGAGCCACGATATCGGTAAATGTGCCGCCCCGATCAACCCAAAAATCCCACTTATTAGCTGATGTGATAGTCGACACGGATATTTCTCACTTTCATTTTGTTGTTGATATATTTACATAACACTGACAAAATGACAACGTCCACTATTTGAAATGACCTAAACACAGCATCGTGGATATCCACTAATCAAGTCACTCACCTAAGCTTGCGGAGTAATCAATGTCTTTTTTACGCTCTCTATCAATCACTACCGGTATCGTTTCCACGCTACTTTATTCAGCATCAGGTTCTGCAGCTGACTGGGATATGCCAACGCCTTATCCTGATAAAACCTTTCACACGGCCAATATCATTGAGTTTGCTAACGAAGTCAGAACCACTACAGCCGGCGATATAAACATAACGGTTCATTCAGCAGGCTCGTTAATCAAACACCCAGAAATCAAGAATGCAGTACGCAGCAACAGTGTTGCTATCGGAGAGTTTTTTCTCTCGCGACTTTCTAACGAGAACGCCGCTTACGGCTTAGACTCACTCCCCTTTCTAGCCACTAGCTATGAAGAAGCTTTAGATCTTTGGCAGGCGCAAAAACCAATCATCACAGAACTTCTAGCCAAGCAAAATCTACAACCGTTGTTCTCAGTACCATGGCCGCCACAAGGCTTATATACAAAAGACGAGATTCAATCAGTAGATGATTTACGTGGACTAAAATTTCGTGCATACAACGCAACCTTAGAACAGTTCGCATCCATTGCTGGTGCATCCCCAACACAGGTTGAAGCTCCTGATATAGCGCAAGCTTTCTCTACCGGCCAAGTCGAGGCAATGATCACCTCACCATCCACAGGCGCAAACACGAAAGCATGGGACTTTGTTAACGTTTACTCGCCAATCAATGCGTGGGTTCCAAAGAATATCGTTGTCATCAATAAGACCGTATTCGATGCACTTAACCAAAGCACTCAAACAGCTCTTATGAGCGCTGCAGAAAATGCTGAACTTAGAGGCTGGCAGATGAGCATGGAAGAAACAGAATCGAAAACTACCGAGCTTGAAGAGAACGGTATGAAAGTAATCGATCCTAGCGAGGAGCTCATTACAGGTTTACAAGCCATTGGATCTCAAATGCAAGAAGCCTGGAACGACTCCGCATCGTCTGAGGCGAAGTCAATTATTCAGATTTTCAAGCCGTAGTCTCAACCTATAGATCTCTGGTGAGGCAGCTAGCTCCGTCACAGCTGCTTCACCAGTGCATAAATACACACTGCATCCATAGTCTTGAGCACCAGTGATATGCGAAGAATTCTAGACAAACTGTACCTATTCAGCGGCGCTGCAGCAGCAAGCTTAATCGCGTTAATTTGCTTACTGGTTAGCACCCAAGTTGTGCTTAATCTACTGACTAAGGTGCTGGGCACCGGCGCTAGCTACTCTATTCCTTCGTACGCAGACTTTGCCGGTTTTTTCCTAGCCTCGGCTTCATTCTTAGCACTGGCGTATACGTTTACACGAGACGGCCACATACGCGTCACCTTATTTCTAGGACGACTGTCGCCTACCCCTCGGCTCGTTGCAGAAGTGTTTTCTTTGTCAGTTGCCGTTCTTGTCACACTCTTTACGTTGTGGCAAATGATCGTGCTAGCGCATGAATCCTACCTTTACGAAGATGTGTCCCCAGGCATGATTGCCATTAACTTGTGGATTCCACAAAGCGTTGTTTGCTTTGGAATCGGTACGTTGGCAATCGCCTTAATTGATGCACTGGTGTTAACCCTCTTAAACAGAGCCCCAAGTATTCACAAAGAAGACATGCTTTAAAGGAGGCAGACCATGACAGATCTAACAACCATCGCGATTCTTTTGGCACTGCTCATTGGCATGCTCAGTATCGGTGTATGGGTAGGCTACGCACTCATCGTTACTGGCATGGCAGGAATGTACTTACTGTCATCAGCCCCTATTGGCCCTATTCTGGCCACCACTGTTTGGGGACATAGCTATTCATGGGCATTGGCAGCCCTACCTATGTTTATATTGATGGGTGAGATTCTCCTTCGCTCAAGGCTGTCTGAAGACATGTTCAGCGGCCTGTCACCCTGGCTCGGAAGACTTCCTGGCAGGCTTCTTCATGTCAATGTATTTGGCTGCGCAATCTTCGCTGCCGTATCGGGATCGTCTGCAGCCACTGCTGCAACTATTGGCAAGATGTCCATACCTGAACTGACGCAGCGCGGGTATCCAGAAAGCTTAATCATTGGGACCTTGGCAGGTTCCGCCACGCTAGGACTACTGATACCCCCCTCAATTATTCTGATTGTTTATGGCGTGGCCACTGAGCAATCGATAGCTCGACTGTTTGTCGCAGGCGTCATTCCAGGGATACTCCTAGTGCTTCTTTTTTCAGGCTACGTTGTCGCCTATTGTTTAACTAAAAAAATCAAACTTGAAGAAGCGGGCCCAACGCTGTCATTCAAAGAAAAATTACGTGCATCACGCAGTCTGCTACCGGTATTGGCCCTGATTACAGGCGTCATAGGGTCAATCTATCTTGGTATAGCATCTCCTACCGATGCCGCAGCTGTTGGCGTTATTCTTTCAGTGCTACTCGCTTGGAAATCAGGCTCTTTGAGCCTTGAGATGTTGAAGAGTAGCTTGATGGGCGCAACCGTGACATCTTGCATGATTGCATTCATCTTAATTGGAGCAGCCTTTCTTTCCGTCTCCATGGGCTTCACCGGCATTCCAAGACACTTAGCGACATGGATTGGCTCTATGGAGCTTTCAATCTATGCGCTCTTATTTGCGCTTACGGTGTTTTTCATAATTCTTGGATGCTTTCTCGATGGAATTTCGGTTGTTGTACTCACAACATCCATCATTATGCCCATAGTAGAAGGTGCCGGTATTGATCCGCTATGGTTTGGTATTTACCTTGTGATTGTCGTTGAAATGTCGCAAATCACACCACCTGTCGGGTTTAATTTGTTTGTGATTCAAGGGCTAACAGGCTTGGACATTCTCAAGATAGCTAAGGCTTCGTTTCCTTTTTTCCTCCTGCTATTACTCGCCGTGGTTATGATCATCATTTTTCCAGGCATCGTTACCGCTCTACCCTCATTTATGAATCAGTAACGGCTCGCTAAACAGCTGAGCCATGCGTATTCAATCAATGCGTTGGTTGTTATAGCGATGCCGCAGATCTAGAAGCCTGATCGTATAGCCCTGAGAGCGATCTCAACACAGAAGCAATTTCACTAAGCTCTTGGGGTTTTACATCTAACCGAGTAAGCCCCTCTAGCAAACATTGCTCTCTAATTTCTCGGTATTGGTCGCACAGAGCTTGGCCTGTTTCTGTTGTGCTATAAAACATTTCCTTACCTTGCTTTTTTCCAACAATCAATTCAGCTTTTAATAGCTTTCTAATTGAATAGTTAACGGTATGCACATCTTCAACGTTTAGTAAGAAACAAATGTCGGATAGTTTCTTTTGTTTGGCTCTGTGGTTAATGTGATGAATAACCAATATATCTAAAGAGGCCATTTCCTGATTACCAGCGGCCTGCATACATTTGGACACCCATCGAGAAAACCCGTTGTACGCGATGATCAAACCATACTCAACTTCTGACAACTCCCACCCTTCTGAGTCTGCCAAATGACGCGATGACACGATTTTGCGTTTAGTTTGCTTGGGCTCATCCATGTCATTCAACAATCAGTGTCTTTAGAGACTCCATAATATTACGGCTAACCTTGGATGTCACGAGCTTAGGTGCTCAGAACGGAATGGACCTTCATTGGTTTAGCAATAGGCATGATCGGCGTTGCCTTGGCCGCAGCATCAACCATCGGTAGCAATGCAGTGGTTTTGATGTTCATTGCGCCGCCACTGGCAAGTATATTGGCTTGGTGGTTTTATAACGACCAACTCAGCTCATTGCAGCTAGTGGGCTTTGCGGTGACTTTGGTCGGTGTGTACCTGGCTAGAAAATGAGGTTTTCAACACACCCAGTCTGTACCGCAAGCAGTACTTACATTAGCGCTTAGACAAGCGTTCCCATGCAGCGTCCGCAGCAACCTTATAGGTTTCCCAGTTGCCATCAGTCCATCTCACTCGGCCTCTGGCTGCGTAAAATAAATAGAGCTTGTTTTCAAAAATTTCCCAATGCGTACCATCAGTCCGTATAAGACCTTCGCCCAAACTCAGAGCGTTTGCGCAATGGCCGTTATAGCTCGGTGAATACTGATCGGGGTTAGCTGCAAATAACTCGCTGCTCTCCTTTGATGCAAACCGCCACTTAGCACCCTTATATTCAACCGTATAGGTTTTAGTGCCTTCGATAGCGTTTGCTTGTGGGTCACGATCAATCTGGTGATAGGCAACCGAATCATGCCCACCAATGGCAACCCCTGCTAATCGAGATTTAGAGACGGGCTCTGCGGAATGGGACACGGTGGCCCATAAAACGGCAAAGCTTGCGAATAGCGATACGAGTACACGTTTGGACATTGTCATTGCAAGAGAACCCACTCAACTGGAAAATACTGAACCCTGTGACAGTCGGTTGAAACAATGGTTTCAACGACACCCGATATTAGACGGAACTAGCCCTAGTTTTTGCGAATCAACCCTGGCTGCACGCTTTAATCCATACAGCGGTGTCATGGTAAACAGCGCCCCCATTGGGCTTTCCAGGCTCACTACTCACTAAACTGTTTATTCCCAAGCCCCCTTCAAAATCTTTATTGGGCCAAATACCCTCAACGACGACGGTACCTAGTTGTACGCCAGAGAATTCCTTAGCCATCAGGGAAACTTCACTCAAGGCATTACCCAACGTCACTAGCTGCCCATCATGTAGGCTATAGCGGGCCAAATCATCAGGGTGAATACGCACAAAAGGTGATTTTTCCATACGCCTACCACTGGGTGTTTCGGTAAAACTACTATTGAGAAACTGTCTGGCAGGCGCTGTCACTAACCTTAGTGGATGCTCTTGAGTTGGTGCATCCGTCACGGCCCAATGATCAGGGAATTCAGGTATGCCTTGTGTATTGGGACCAACACGACGCCAGTCAGGGGCAAAATGAAAACGCTTATCGGGGGTGTCAAAGCCGTCTAAAAAGTTGGTTTCAGCATGCGTCGGCAATGCACAGTCAAGCCCACCAGACTCAACCATGGCATCAAAGCTGGGTAGCTTAGATGCACTTAGCATGTCATCAATTAATTCCCGAGCGCTCATATCAAAGCCTGCATGCACCAACCCTAACCTACTCGCAAGAGCTTGTAGTACTTCGTGATTACTACGACACTCACCAGGTGCTGATATCAATTGCTTACCCACTTGCAAATGCGTGTGACCACCTGCGGTATAAATGTCATCGTGTTCAAGGAACATGGTAGCGGGTAAAACAATGTCGGCGTATTGCGCCGTTTCTGTCATAAATTGTTCGTGCACTACCGTGAACAAATCGTCTCGAGCAAGCCCCTCCAATACATGCCGAGTCTCGGGTGCGACAACAGCAGGATTAGTGTTTTGAACAAACAACGCTTTTATCGGCGGGCCACCCTGCAAATCAATTTGATTGCCTGTCAACGCATGACCAATGCGTGATTGATCCACTATGCGAGTACTGCAGGGAATATCTTGTCCACATATACGCGACTTGTCTAAATCATAGAGCGCCGCATTGCCATAAAGCGCCCCACCCCCTTCGTATTGCCATGCACCCGTCACGGCTGGGAGGCAGGTGACAGCATGCATATTAGTCGCACCGTTTCGCGAACGCGTAAAGCCATAACCTATTCGGATAAAACTATTGTTAGTTTGTCCATAAAGACGAGCGAAAGCGACTATTTCCTCTACGCTGAGCCCTGTGATTTCAGACGCCCATTGTGGCGTCCGAGTTTTCAAATGCTCGCAAAAATCTACAGGGCGATCCGTGTATTGAGCCAAGTACTCATGGTCGGCATAATTTTCTTCAAACAAGACATGCATGACAGCACACGCTAAGGCGCCATCGGTTCCTGGTTTTAACATTAAATGCATGTCTGCTTTTTCAGCAGTTTTAGTGCGGTAAGGGTCAATGACAACAAACTTGGCATTGTTGTGCCGTCTAGCTTGCGCAACATGATTCATCACATTAACTTGAGTGCTAACAGGGTTGCCTCCCCATACAACGATTAGATCACTCTTGAGCATGAGCCGAGTATCGCTACCGCGTTTAGAACCCACACCCGCTAAAAAACCTGCATCGGACAACGCAACACAAAAGGTTGAATGTTGACGAGTGGTACCTAGTGCATGGCGAAACCTATCCAAGCCATCGCGTTGCACCAGACCCATCGTGCCAGCGTAATGGTAGGGCCAAATGGCCTCGGCTCCGTGCTCATTCTTAATGGACTTAAAGCGGGTAGCGATGGTGTCCAGTGCTTCGTCCCAACTGATGGGTTCGAACTGCGGTGCAACGCCATCAGCAATAGACGACTTACTCCCCACACGCCGCAGCGGTGTTGTCAGCCTGTCAGGATGATGAACCCGCTCTGCATAGCGCGAGACCTTTGCACATATGACACCTTGGGTATAGCTGTGATCCTTAGCACCGTATACCCGACCTATCGTCGTCTCATTGAGTACTTCGACTTCTAACGCGCAGACGCTAGGACAATCGTGCGGGCAAACGGAGCGCTGCCGTACAGGTGTACTCATGAGAAATGGTTCCGTCTCTAATATAAAGAGCTACTTCTTCGTAAAATTAGGCCGCAAGTCAAACACAAGGTAGGACAAACCTAGCTCGCTCAAGACTAGCAAACTTAGTCCCGTACTTCACCTGCTGGATTTTTACCTGCAGCTCCACGCATTCGGACAAGTGCATACCAAACTCCTTGACATAACACCATATGGTGTTAATGCTTGTGGCACCTATTGGTGTTATTTAAATCATGAAGTCACAATTACAGGACTCATTTCGCGCGCTCAGCGACCCCACCCGCCGGCAAATTCTGATGCAATTGAGTCAAGAAGACTTAACCATTGCAGAAGTAACAGAGCGATTCGATATGTCGCGTAACGCTATCAGGAAACATTTGACCATCCTCGAAGAAGGAAACCTGATCATCGTTACACCAAGAGGAAAAGAGCGTCTCAACAAACTCAATCCAGAAGGCCTCAAAAGTACCGCTGACTGGTTCGCCTACTTCAATTAATGGTAGAAAGTAACGAACAGGAGATCTTACTTTGAATGCCCCCGAATTCTCTGTAGACGTAGCGTCATTCTGGAAAGACCCCTACCCCGTTCTAGCGCAAATGCGCAAAAACGCTCCTATCTGTTTCGTGCCTGAATTCAACGCCACGCTTATAACTCGTAGAGACGATATTTTTGTCTGCGAGAAAAATGTCGCTATTTTCTCCTCTGACCAACCAGAGGGATTAATGACGCAGCTCATGGGTCAAAACATGATGCGAAAAGATGGTGCCGCCCATCTTAAAGAGCGCAGGGACATACTTCCATCCGTCTCTCCACGCACCGTTAAAAACACGTGGAAAACAAAATTTGAAGCCGATACACGAAAGCTTCTCACACAGCTTGCAAGCCAAACCTCAATAGATATTGTGAAAGACTTTGCTATGCCAGTGTCAGGTAATGCCCTTAGGCACATAACCGGCTTAACCAACATGACACCGCAGGCTATGGATGAAGTATCACAAGCCATGATAGACGGTATTGCCAACTACTCAGGCGACCCGCACATTGAAACTCGATGTAAACAGGCCACTCAACTAATCGATGACTCGATAGACGCCGCACTCAATATTACAGCTGAAAATCCAGACTTTTCTTTAATCCGTGTTTTGAGCCAAACCGATCAAACACTCGACAGTCTTAGAGCCAATGTAAAGCTTGCCATTAGCGGTGGTCAAAACGAACCACGCGATGCCATTGCAGGAACTACGTGGGCTTTGCTTACACATCCCGAACAACTTTCACTTATAAATAAAGGTGAGGCAACTTGGCTGCAAGCCTTTGAAGAATTTGCTCGGTGGAATTCACCTATTGGCATGTCGCCAAGACAAATCACTCAATCGTTTGTCTACAACGACATACAATTCAACGCTAACGAGCGAGTGTTTCTCATGTTTGGCAGTGCCAATAGAGACGAGTCTATTTTCACAAGACCCAATGAATTCGACATACAACGCAATACCGCCAAAGCAATAAGCTTTGGTGCAGGACCCCATTTTTGCGCGGGTGCTGCGGCCTCACGCACGCTCATAGCCGATGTCGCACTGCCCATGCTGTTTGAACAATTCCCTGACATGCAAATACAAGGCAACGTTGAGCTAGGAGGCTGGGCCTTTCGCGGACCATTAGCACTGACCGTTGATCTAAACACCTAGGGTTGTATTATTTTTCTAATGAGCATTGCTAACCAACTAACCAACGAGTCAACTTTACAATCCTAAACCGACAGGCACCACCGTCGTCTCTTTGATTTCTTCTAGTACAAAGCTTGCCGATACGTCTCTCATCGGGACTTGCGAAATCAACCGCTGATAGAACACATCGTAACCCGCTACTGAGGATAGGCGCACTCGCAGCATGTAGTCTAAGTCCCCGCTCATTCGCCACGCTGCAACAATTTCTGGCATCGCCAGCACAGCGGCTCGAAACTGCTCCAACCAATTGGCTTCATGCTGATTGGTTTTCACAATGACTAGGGCCACCAAAGGCAAGCCAACCAGCTCTGGGTTAACCAAAGCCACGCGACCCGTTATAAGCCCAGCTTCTTCAAGCGCTTTGATTCGTCGCCAACACGCGTTGCGGGACAAAGACACCGCTTCTGCCAAAGGCTCAATAGCCAAACTGGCATCCTTTTGCAGCAAATTCAGCAATTCGATGTTTTTCTTATCTAGTATGTTCGCCATAATTGGGAATATATCCCAATTATCAAGCCAATGGCTGTGCATTTTGGTAATTTATTACACGCCAAATATGACAATATTTCCCCACACTTATTAATAAGCGAAAGTTATGTCAACACGCACACCCTTTGCTAAAACCAGCCTAAAACGCCTGCGGGCCCCGTTTGTCGATCACCCCTCATCGATTGGTGAGGGCTATTTTGAACACTTTTTTAATGCCATGCGATTCGCAGTCATCTTGAGCTCGATTGCAGCTGCCGCGGTCGTCCACGCCATTATCCCCAGCCTTTGTCAGAGTACGGCCCGCTTGCGAATAGCCGCATTGCACGAAGAACTCCAATCTCGTTCCCCTGCTCACAACGAATAGTATGTGTCGACTCGCAGCATGGATGGGTCCCCACATAGCTCTGGAAGACATCATCGTCACACCCGAGCATTCATTAATCGAGCAAAGCCAAGCTGCGACAGAGGCAAAGCTGGCTGTAAACGGCGACGGGTTTGGTTTTGCGTGGTATTCAGACGATGGCGATTTAGGACTTTACAGAGACATACTGCCCGCATGGACCGATGGGAACTTACTCAGTTTGTCTTCCATGATTCGCTCCAAACTTTTTTTAGCCCATGTAAGAGCCTCTACATTCGGGCAAGTATCTCGAAGCAACTGCCATCCATTTACCTCGAAGCGTTGGAGTTTCATGCACAACGGCCAGGTAGCAGATTTTGCTCACCATCGAAGATTGCTTGAAACCCATTTATCTGACCAGCGTTATGCTCAAAGGGTTGGCAATACTGACTCTGAATTGTTCTTCTTGTTGCTGCTGGACTACGGATTAGAAGACGACGCGTTAACCGCTATATCGGGTGTGCTGACACTATTCAAATCGTTGGAAAAGAGAAGCTCTGCCCCTACTCGTGTCGCTGCAGTTCTTAGCGATGGCGAACGGTTAATGGCCATTAGGTACTCATCGGACCAGCGTAGCCCATCGCTTTATACAAAACGACACACCGATGGAGGGTTATTTGTTGCCTCAGAGCCTTTGCACAACGATGCTCAAAATTGGCAGAGTCTCAACGAATCAAGCGTGTTGATTGCCCAAGACACAAGCCAAGTTACGCACCCTCTCTCACTCTGAACGGGGGCGGTTACACAGAGTAACGTGTTTCAAAATTGGATTTCACACTCGTTAGAGTGTCAATGAATACACAATAAAGTTATTTAAATACAATGTATTAAGTAATTTTGTCGCTACCGACTCTACAATTAGAGCAACGACAGCTTGAGCACTGAGTGGGATCGGGGAAAATTGCACTTTTCTTGCTATGCCCTTAGTGTGTCTACCCAAACCTACAACTCAGTGATGCCCAAAGCCTTCGCACTCGCAGGCTTAGTATCAGCAGAAATTCTGCGACTACACAACTGCTTGTACGGTTTAGGTCAGAAGGCGCGCAAGATTCCGGCTATCATATGCCACCGAGATCCCTGCCTTGTCAGAACTTATTTAGTGTAAGGCGATCGATAGCGTTATTCACTGACCCATCCATTGAGAAGAAGCTTCTATGAATATCCATGAATACCAGGCTAAGGCGCTGCTGAAAAAATTCGGCGCCCCTGTCTCAGATGGAGCCCCGATTCTGTCAGCAGACGACATCGAATCTGGAGTCTCCTCCCTACCCGGCCCCGTCTACGTCGTAAAAAGTCAGATCCACGCCGGCGGCCGCGGAAAAGGTACCTTCACAGAGTTAAGCGCTGATGCCAAAGGTGGCGTTCGAGTTTGCTTCTCTGCAGAAGAAGCTATTGCCAATGCTCAAGAGATGTTTGGCAAAACCTTAGTCACAGCCCAAACAGGTCCTGCTGGAAAGCAGGTCAATCGTCTGTACATCGAAGATGGTGCTGACATTGACCAAGAACTGTATCTCTCGATTTTGGTTGACCGTGAAAACAGTAAAGTCTCTTTTGTTGCCTCAACAGAAGGCGGCATGGACATCGAGACAGTTGCACACGACACACCAGAAAAAATTCACACCATCGCGATTGACCCACTAGCTGGAATCTCTGACGCTGATGTTGAAAAACTCAACGCAGCATTTGAGTTAACGGGTGCAGCTGCAGAAGATGGCAAAACATTGTTCCCTCTTCTATACAACGCGTTCGTTGAAACTGATATGAGCCTGTTGGAGATCAACCCACTGGTTACTCTCAAAGACGGTCACTTGAAAGTATTGGATGCCAAAGTGTCCTTCGACGGTAACGCACTGTTCCGTCACCCTGACATTGCAGAACTACGCGATGAAACAGAAGAAGACGCAAAAGAGATTGAAGCGTCTAAATACGATTTAGCTTACATCGCACTCGATGGCGACATTGGCTGCATGGTGAACGGTGCTGGACTAGCCATGGCTACCATGGACATCATCAAGCTGTACGGTGCTTCCCCTGCCAACTTTTTGGACGTAGGGGGCGGCGCGACAACAGAAAAAGTCACAGCGGCTTTCAAGATCATTACCTCTGATCCTAACGTTAAAGGCATTTTAGTGAATATCTTTGGTGGCATTATGCGCTGTGATGTTATCGCTGAAGGCGTTGTAACAGCGGTTAAGGAAGTTGGCTTACAGGTTCCATTGGTGGTTCGACTTGAAGGCACCAAGGTGCAAGAAGGTAAAGACATCATTAATTCAAGCGGGCTGAATGTTATTGCAGCCGATGATTTGGACGATGCCGCTCAGAAAGTGGTTAAGGCGGTAAAAGGATAAGCAATCATGTCAATACTGATTAACCAAGATACAAAAATTCTCGTTCAGGGCCTTACTGGAAAAACCGGTACGTTCCATACTGAACAAGCACTGGCCTACCACGGCACCAAAATGGTCGGCGGTATTCACCCAAAGAAAGGTGGCAGCACTTGGACCGCCAGCACCGGCGATGCAACAGGCACCGACCTTCCTATCTTTGCCACAGTAAAAGAAGGCATTGAAGCAACAGGTGCTGACGCATCGGTTGTCTATGTGCCACCTGCTGGTGCTGCTGGGGCGATCATCGAGGCTATCGACGCCGAAATGCCATTGATCATCTGCATTACTGAAGGTGTGCCAGTTCGTGACATGGTTGAAGTTAAGGCTCGTCTGCTTGACTCAAACTCTCGTCTTGTCGGCCCTAACTGCCCAGGTATCCTGACGCCTAACGCGTGCAAGATCGGCATCATGCCTGGCAGC
This sequence comes from uncultured Granulosicoccus sp., assembly GCA_937991945.1. GTDB lineage: Bacteria > Pseudomonadota > Gammaproteobacteria > Granulosicoccales > Granulosicoccaceae > Granulosicoccus. Next base: position 38,571 of record CALKLO010000122.1, on the reverse strand, counting down.
ATTTTCAAAGACGGTACAGTCGGCGTTGTTTCACGCTCAGGTACGTTGACATACGAAGCGGTTTTCCAAACCACACAAGCAGGCTTAGGTCAGACAACCGCTGTGGGTATTGGTGGCGATCCGGTTAAAGGTACTGAGTTTATCGACGTGCTTGATCTGTTCTTGGATGACGACGAAACTAAGTCCATCATCATGATCGGTGAGATTGGCGGTTCAGCAGAAGAAGAAGCCGCTGAATGGTTAATCGAGCAAGCCAAGCAAGGCCGTAAGAAGCCCGTTGCCGGCTTTATCGCAGGTCGTACAGCACCTCCAGGCCGAACCATGGGTCATGCTGGCGCGGTAATCTCTGGTGGTAAAGGTGGCGCTGATGACAAAATCAAAGCGATGGAAGCTGCTGGTATTGTTGTGTCCCCTTCTCCTGCAAAACTGGGTGAGACACTGCTTACAGCCATTGGCTAAGACAGTCATGCCATAGAACCTAACGTAGGTTCGAATACGAAACAGGTAGTGCGGTGCTTACACACCCACTACCTGTTTTTCGTTTTGCGATCAGAAAACATCTCTATTCGCACTCAGTACTAAGCGTTACGACGCTACTGATTCCGTATCGGTTTTGGATACGCGACAAGCTGCAAACTTAAATTCCGGAATCTTCCCGTAAGGATCTAACACCGGATTAGTCAGCGTATTTGCCGCAGCTTCTACATAAGCGAATGGCACAAATATCATATCTTCTGCCACCGCTCTATCGGCTCTTGCCATGATACTAATAGAGCCTCTACGCGTTTGCACTGTCATCATTTCACCAGGAACAATACCTAAGCGACGTAGTGTCTTTGGATGCAGCGATGCATTTGCTTCAGGCTCTGCCCAATCCAGCACAGCAGCTCGGCGTGTCATCGAACCCGTATGCCAATGCTCTAGCTGACGACCCGTTGTGAGAATCATGGGGTACTCAGCATCGGGCACTTCTGCAGGAGGTGTCACTTGAGCCGGTGTAAACCGAGCACGACCACCCTCTCTTGGGAAACCATCACCAAACACAATCGGCTGGCCTGGATCTTCTGGAGACAACGATGGGTACGTGACGGCCGTGGTCTCCAAACGCTCCCACGTAATGTTGTTGAACGAGTTCATAGACAACTTCATTTCAGCAAACACTTGCTTAGGATGCGTATAGGTCCACCCAAGACCTAATCGTTTCGCTAATTCAACGGTGATCCACCAATCTTCTTGTGCATCACCTGGAGGTGATACAGCAGGTCGTCCCATTTGCACCTGTCGATTAGTGTTTGTGACCGTACCTGTTTTTTCAGCCCAAGCAGAGGATGGCAAAATGACATCAGCAAAGTTAGCGGTTTCGGTTAAGAAGATATCTTGCACAACCAAATGCTCAAGCTTGGCTAGAGCATCACGCGCGTGATCAACATCAGGGTCGGACATAGCAGGGTTTTCACCCAGCACATACATACCGCGAATATCACCGGCATGAACCGCATCCATTATTTCAACAACCGTTAAGCCTTTCTGGCTAGCGATATTGTTAGAGCCCCAAATTTCGTTAAACGCTGTGCGTACACCTTCGTCGGTGACTGATTGATAGTCCGGCAAAAACATCGGCACCAACCCAGCATCAGATGCACCCTGCACATTGTTCTGACCACGTAAAGGATGCAAGCCCGACCCTGGGCGCCCTACTTGCCCTGTCATTAACGCTAACGATATCAAGCAACGTGAATTATCCGTACCGTGAATATGCTGCGAGATACCCATGCCCCAGAAAATCATGGCAGCTTTAGCTTTCGCAAACGTTCTGGCTACATCCCGCAATACCGACTCTTCAATACCACACAGCTCAGACATTTTTGCGACAGGAAAGCCTGCCAAATGCTCTTTCATCGCTGGCCAGTTTTCGGTGTACGTGGCAATGTACTCCTCGTTGTATAGCCCCTCTTCAACAATGACATTCATAATGGCATTGAGCATGGCCACATCGGTGCCTGGACGAAATTGCAACATGTGCGAGGCATGACGCTTTAAGCCTTGTCCACGCGGATCCATAACAATGAGCTTGCCACCACGTTTTGTGAATTGCTTAAAGTACGTTGCCGCTACCGGATGGTTCTCGGTAGGGTTAGCACCAATAACGATAGCGACGTCTGCATTTTCAATCTCGTTAAATGTGGCTGTGACTGCACCAGAGCCTACATTTTCGAGCAAAGCCGCAACCGAAGATGCATGGCATAAGCGTGTACAGTGATCGACATTGTTATGCCCAAAACCTTGTCTAATTAACTTTTGAAATAGATACGCCTCTTCATTAGAGCACTTGGCAGAACCAAAGCCTGCGACGCGCTCACCGGTATCATCTCGCAGTCGTGACATACCATTGGCTGCTGCATCAAGTGCTTCATCCCATGTGGCTTCACGAAAATGCGTTAGCGGGTTAGCGGGATCAACGTTCAACCCTTTTGCCGGCGCATCGTCACGACGAATCAGCGGTTTAGTTAAGCGGTGTGGATGGGCAATATAGTCGAAACCAAAGCGACCTTTAACGCACAGGCGATTCTCATTGGCTGGGCCGCCAATACCATCTACCCACAGAATTTTTTCTTCCTTCACTTTGAAGGACAGCTGACAACCAACGCCACAATAAGGACAGACACTCTCCACTTCTCGATCGAAGTCTTTGCTATCCCCTACCAGTTCTTCGTTCAAAACGGTAGCAGGCATCAAGGCACCCGTTGGGCAAGCCTGCACACACTCACCACACGCTACACACGTTGACGCACCCATAGGGTCATCAAAATCAAACGTGATTTTGGATTCACCACCACGACCTGACATGCCAATAACATCGTTCACCTGGACTTCACGGCACGCTCTGACGCACAAGTTGCAATGGATGCAAGCATCCAAGTTGACACTCATTGCCAAGTGGGACGCATCGAGCAATGGCACCCGTTGTTGTTCCTTAGCAGGAAAACGACTAACCGAGATGTCCTGCATGTTGGCCATATCCCAAAAATGCGAGGATTGATCGTGTGCAATTTTTTGTTCCGGTTGATCAGCAAGCAACAGCTCGACAACCATTTTGCGTGCGGCAACCGATCGATCGTTTTGTGTATTAACTACCATGCCTTCACTGGGTGTGCGAATACACGATGCCGCAAGCGTTCGCTCACCTTCTATCTCAACCATGCATGCCCGGCAATTCCCATCAGAGCGGTAGCCTGCTGAATCCTTATGGCATAGATGAGGAATCAAGGAGCCTTGCCGCTTAGCAATTTCCCACAATGATTCGTCAATTTTTGCCGTAACTTCTTGGCCGTCGAGGGTAAATGTGACTGTATCGCTCATGTGCTAAACCTCGTCGGCAAAATGCTGAATAGTGAGTCGAATAGGATTAGGCGCTGCCTGCCCTAAGCCGCAAATGGATGCATCAACCATGACAGTGCACAGCTCTTCCAGAAGCGGTTTGTCCCACTTATCTTTTTCCATCAACTTCACAGCCTTTTCACAACCCACACGACAGGGAGTGCACTGGCCGCAACTTTCATCTTCAAAAAAACGAAGCATGTTCAACGCAGCGCCTTTGACACTGTCTTTGTCCGACATAATTACGATGGCGGCTGAACCGATGAACGTACCAAACGGTTGAAGCGTGTCAAAGTCCATTGGCACATTATTGATAGAGGCCGGCAAAATACCCGCTGACGGACCGCCGGGTTGATAAGCCTTAAACGTATGGCCATCGAGCATGCCACCTGACGCTTCGATTAAATCAGTAATAGTGGAACCCGCTGGTAGCAAGTGCACACCCGGGTTCTTTACACGCCCAGAAATTGAATAAGAGCGTAATCCGATACGACCGTTTTTCTCAGTCGCATTCAATACCTCTGGCCCTTCGCGGCAAACACGGGTGATCCAATAAAGCGTCTCAACGTTATGCACTAGAGTAGGTTGATCAAAGATACCTTTCTGCGCAACAAACGGTGGACGATGACGTGGGAGGCCACGCTTGCCTTCTATGGACTCGATCATGGCGCTCTCTTCACCACAGATATAGGCACCAGCACCACGTCTAAGATCGATATAACCTTTTGCGACAACCCCATTGGATTCAAGTAAGGCAATTTCATCGTGCAAAATTTGCATTACCGCAGGGTACTCATCACGCATATAGATAAAGCAGGTTTCTGCCTCAACCGCCCAAGCCGCTATCAGCATGCCTTCGAGAAAAAGGTGTGGCGTTCTTTCTAGGTAGTAGCGATCCTTGAACGTACCGGGCTCACCTTCGTCACCGTTGACGGCCAAATAACGAGGGCCCTCTTCAGCGCGGACAAACGACCATTTACGGCCCGATGGAAAACCTGCACCACCTAGACCGCGCAAGCCCGACTCCAGGATACGATCCTGTACTTGCTCTGGGCTAAGCTTGCCATCACGAAGCGCTAGTAGCTCGCTGTAGCCACCAGATTGGGTATATGCCTCATAACCCTCGTAACTAGGCACATGCGCATGTGTATCGCCAGCAGCAATGGCTTGGCTTACTAGCTCAGGCGTAGCGTTATCAATGTGGTTGTGTCCTATCTCCAATACTGGCGCTGTATCGCACCGCCCCATACAAGGGGCACGTAGTACCCGCACCTCGCTAGGATCCAGCCCTTTTTTGAGCTGCGACATAAGCTGCTGAGCACCAGCCATTTCACACGCGAGTGAATCACAGACTCTTATAGTGAGTGCAGGAGGTGGCGCATCGTCTTCTAGAACAACATCGAAGTGGGCATAAAAGGTTGCCACTTCATACACTTCAGCTTGCGACAAACGCATCTCTTCTGCCAGCGCGCGCATATGGCCTATTGATAAATGCCCATACTCGTCCTGAATAAGGTGCAAGTGCTCTATGAGCAGGTCGCGGCGTCTTTCCTTATCACCCAACAATGCACGGACATCAGTAATCGCTTGGTCGTCAATCTGGCGGCCCTTGGGCGTCGGGCGGCCTTTACCACGTCCTGATTTCCACACACCGTTTGTATTATTGGAAGATGCCATTTCCACTACTCCTAAATCAATGGGCGTAATAGAGCCTATTTCGGCAATAAATTCAAATAATTAAATTGGATTGCGCGATTTGTTTTAGTTATCGTGAGATTGTATACAAGCCTGCAGCGCTGATATCGCAGGCAGGCTTGGCTCATGATCTAAGGTAGCGAGACCTATCGAATGACTCACTACCGGCTGAGTTAGTGTTAACGCTACAGTTTTATTGCCCAACAACAGGCTATCGACTAACTTGGCGGGTGCAATGGTCGCCGCTGACCCGTTGGTCACTTGTGCCAAGGCTGCCGTGAAAGCATTGGTTTCCATGACAGGTTCTGGTTGCACGCCTGCTTGCTCAAACACGTCATCAACAATTTGTCGAAAGTGCATATCCCGACTTAACAAGCATAACGGTAAACCTGCAGCCTCCTCCCACGACACAGCACCCGATTGGCGTGGAGCCAAAGCTGCCGGTGCTAGTAAAACGTATTCTTCAGCGTAAATCGCCTCAAATTTTAGGGCCGTGGCGTCAAGCTCATCAGCGTAGGAAATTCCTGCATCAATTGAGAAGTTCAACAATTGTCTGGCTATTTGCGCAGAGGTCAGCGACAAAATCTGTATCGCCAAATGAGGATGAGTCGCTCTTAACTGAGTAGAAATATTAGCCGCATACGTTAGCGCTGTCGGTACAACGCCGATGGCTAAACTACCTCGCAAAGCACCTTTTGAAATTTCAATATCTTGTCTGAGACCTTCGGCATCAGCCACGATTTTACTGGCCCATTTTAAAACCAATTCGCCGTCGGGTGTGAAGCCTAAAAACTTATTACCGCGACGAACAATCGGCACGCCTAGCTCTTCTTCTAAATGACGAATACGTGCGGAGAACGCTGGCTGTGATATGCCGCAATCGAGTGCCGCTTGTGTGAAATGCTTGCGTTGCGACAAGACAAGTAGCATTTGTAAGTCACGTATTTCAGGGTATGGCGTCATAGTGATGGGGTCAGACTCGATTCATTCGCTGTGCGTGTTTCGCCATTCACTCGGGCTTGCCCCTTTGAGACGGCGAAACTCACGGTTGAAATTCGACTTAGTGATAAAACCTGATGCAAACATGGCCTCACTAACCGTAACCTGCTGATCAATCAATAATTCACAGGCAGCCTCTATACGAGCTTGATTGACCCACTGAGAAACGTTTTGCCCCGTACAAGCGTTAACAGCTCGTGAAACGCTGCGCGCAGGAACTCCCACTTTTCTGGCGAGACGTTGAAGATTCAACTCAGTGTCAGCGTACAGCTTTTCCTCAATAAGCAATTGGTTAAGCCGAATAAGTAATGCATTACTCTCTTCATCAGACAAGTCTGACGACGCGCTTGCCGACGCCTTGATAGACGTTGCAGTCAAACCAGATTGAGTTAATTCATCGGATGGCTCAGCCACACTGTGAGTCTCACTATCAACCACTCGCTCTCTGCCTGCAAGCACTGACACCCACCCCAGCAGCAACAGAACAACAAAACTAACACCGCCCACTAAGTGTTCAGCATGTCGACCGTCATAGAGCGCAAAATCTACAGCGATGGCAACGTCCAGAACGAGACTAAACAGCAACAACCCAGCTGCAGCCCAAAGAGCTTGCTGTGTATTCTTCAACCAACTCAACCTGACCAACTGCAAAGAATCAGGGGCTTGACGAGCCAGCTGCGCAAGAAGCCCTGCGTAGACCACTTTGGTGACGGCCAATAAGATGTCTACACCGGAAATAAATAAGATCGCGCTCAACGACACTAACACCACCGGAATGACATGCGGCCAGTCGCGTCGAACCGACACAACAGGACCTGACCGGCCCAAGCTACAAAAAGCCAAGTACAACAAGGCCGATGTTATTACGGCCAACGCTGCAGCTATTGGCAAAATAGAAATCATGCCTAAAGACCATCTCAGCCCAATGACTATCATTGAAACGGCGTACAGATAGATCACTTGCAAAAAGACCCGCCCCGTTGGCGTGCCTTTCATCACACGTCGATTAGTGGCAGCCAGCAATAACAGCAGGAAGGCAACAACAAAAGGAATGGGTACGTTAGTCATGAAAATCGGTAAAGACTAGCCAGGCTAATAGGTTCTCAATCGTGATCTAGGACGTCCGAGATCATGATAAAGGTCTCATATTCAACAACTTATGTCGATACTGATGACTCCTAACCGACTCAGATATCGTCATGAACACAACTTTCAATCGCGCTTTAATCGCCAGCTCTCTGGCTGTCGCATCCTTCAGTATAGAGGCAGCAGGCTTTCGTGAAGTTGAAGTGCCAGATGCAGGGTATAAAAGCCTAACCGTTGGCCTGTGGTATCCCAGCGACCAAGCCCCACCTGATACCGCAAATACTCAGTTCGGACTACCGGTTGCTTTGGATGCGCCAATATCAGCACCCAACGGTGGGCTGATTTTAATCTCTCACGGATTCGGAGGCTGGTATGCCGGTCATGCCGATACCGCAGCAGCCCTCGCTGATGCTGGCTTCATCGTCGCAGCACCTTCTCATTCTGGCAACACGTGGTCGGATATGAGCTCAGGAATAGATCAATGGGCGGTGGATCGACCCAGGCATATCAGTCGGGTTATCGATCATCTGTTAGCTGACTCAGAACTGACATCGCATATTGATCCCAACAATATCGGTTTTTACGGATTTTCCGCAGGGGGATACACCGGTTTAGGGTTGGTTGGTGGGGTTCCAGATATCAACAACGCCGTGCAATTTTGCCAAAAGCAGCCGTCAGAATTTGTCTGCAAAAATGGGATGATCGATGCCCTGTATGAAGCTGACATGCAAAATCTACCGGACAGCGCTTGGGGTGCAGACGGGCGCATCAGCGCTGCAGTGTTGTCGGCTCCCGGGTTGGCCTTTGCCTATACAGAAAAATCGCTTAGCTCTGTAACTGCAGATGTTCAGCTTTGGTCAGGGGAGCTAGACGACAGCGTACCCACACAGAGCAATGCCGCTTTACTTGCGCAAAGACTACCTAAGGCCCCAGAAACTCATTGGATTGAAAACGCTTCCCACTTTGCTTTCATGGTTGTTGCGTGCAGAGAAGCCTTCAAGTTGGATGACCCCATCGAATACGAAATGGTATGTGGAGACCCCGAGGGGTTTGATCGCATCGCTTTTCATACCGATATGCACGAGAACATGATTCGTTTTTACGAAGCAAGTTTTAAGTCATTTAAATAACTACACGACATGATGTTTCAATCAAAGGCTCATGCATTGCCATGAGCCGCATTGGTCATACGTTTTCCTTTACGTATCAGACATTAGCCATCAACACTCTCAAGTGCTTTGAGGAAAGACAACAAAGCATCATTAACCATGGTGGGAGCTTCAAGCGTGGTCAAATGTCCAGCATTAGGAATTTCAATTAATGCTGAGTTTTGCATCAACTTGTGCATCATCACATGTCTTTCAGGAGGACACAATTCATCAAATGCGCCATAGAGCACAAGCGCAGGCTTACCCCATTGAGATAGCGTCTGCGTGCTATCCACTCGATTCATTAAGGCGTTGGATTGCTGCGCGAAAACGGTAGGCCCTAGCATTTTCGCCATATCCAAAACCAACGCAAGCAATAGTTCATTAGATCGATTGATCGGCGCTAAATATAGCGGCTTCATCTCGTCAATCAATACGGTGTCCAGCTCACCGTCTAATACCCGCTTAATTTGTGGTGGGCGTAATCGTTGCCGCGTTGAATCTTCAGCTAAGTGGTTGGTGTCCATCAGCACAACGGCATCTATGAGCTGCGGGGCTAGGCGCATACACTCCATGGCAACAATGCCGCCCATAGACAGCCCTACAAGAACGCTTCTGACAGGCTCTTTTGATTGTGCAATATCGGTTTTAATGCGTTGCAGAACATCTAGTGCAAAAAACTCTATCGAATCGCCGTGTAGACAGCTCACAACAACACATTGGTAGCACGTCGATAATGCCTTAACTTGCGATGAGAACAATCTCTCATCGCACATCATGCCCGGCAGTAAGTAGAGTGTTGTTACTTGCCCCATAAGGTGGCGCTAGCCATTTCAGCACCTTCACTCAAACTGGCAAGTTTTGCCCATACGATATCTTCATCGACGGCGCCGAAGCCAGCAAACGTGGCAAAGCCACAATCTGATCCTGCAATAACCCGTTCGCGACCAACAATATCGGCATACCGGCAAATGCGATCCGCAACCAGTTGTGGATGCTCAACAAAGTTGGTCGTTGAATCGATAACACCTGGGATAAGCACGTAGTCATCAGGGATTTTATTTTCTTGCCATGCACGCCACTCGTGGGAGTGCCGTGGGTTGGAAGTTTCAAACAACAACCCTCGTGGCTTTGCTTTTAAAACAGCGGGCAACACCTTAGCTAACGCAATATCACAAATATGCGGGCCTTCGTAGTTACCCCAACACACGTGCATACGCACGCGATCACCTGGGATATTTCGCAACGCGTGATTAAGAACTTCAATGTGCACTTCTGCTTGGCGAACGAACTCATCATCACTCAAATCAGGGAACATCATGTGCCGGCCCAGCCCAAGATCGGGGCTGTCTAGTTGCAAGATGAGACCACTGGCAACGATGGCTTCGTACTCATGGCGCATAGCTTCCGCAACATCTTCAAGATACGCTTCGTGAGTCGCGTGATATTCCGACGGCTGAAACAAAGCGATAACACCCGGCGTTGCCGAGTTCATAAACCCTTCCTCAAAACCATGAGTCTCCATGGCTGCCTTCATCCAACGAATATCATCATGCAGTGGTTCAAGGTTCTTAACTTCAATAGGACCTACACACTGTGGGCGCCTATAACTCGGCGTGCCACCACCTTTGGCTTGTCGTTCTAAAAAACCAGGAAACTGCAGCAAGTCTGCCGGTGCGCGTCGTGGACTATCGCCAGCAAAACCGGTTAAGCGATCCTTGATGTAAGTAGCGTAAGAAATTTTGCTCATCTCACCATCGGATGGTATGGCGATACCCGCTTTTTTCTGCTTAGCCAACGTATCACTCACTGAACGCTCAATAACCTGATTGAACTCAGCCTCATCAACGGGCTCTTCCTTCTCTTTGGCAAAAACCAAGTCAGTGACATCTTTAGGTCTTGGCAAAGATCCAACGTGTGTTGTCAGTATGCTGTCTGATGAAATTTTCATACATTGGGTACTCAATGAGTGGATTAAAACGAATCGACTGACACGTAAAGTGCGTTACTACCCAGCCGTAGGTGCCTGAGGCGAATCCCCACCTCGGACAACAAATGCAACGGTTGGCGTCTCTGATGAGTTGGACCATGATCGAGCCATACCAATGGGCAAGCTCAAGGTATCGCCTGCGCCCATAGTCACTTGCTCGCCATCGCTGTTAGCAACCGTTAACGAACCCGATTGCAAAAACACGACTTCAGCCTCAAGACGTGTATGTAATGAGATAGAGGCGTTAGCTGACAAGGTGACTCGGCGAACATTAAAGTCGTGTTTCCACCATCCTTTAATGGGGCCCGCTGTAAAACCATCAGCCGTGTTAGCAGGTGTTATAACGGCAGCCTCACTCACACTCCCTGATTGTACAAACGCTAACAAAGACGAGGCTTCATTACCTTCTAAATTATTGGCAAAGGCAACACAGGCAGCTAAGTCATCAGGGCTTGGCGTTTTCAAGGCTTCAACCTCTGACTGACTCGGCGGCTGTTGGCGTTTGGCATCAGAAGGCACTGTGTCCCCTGCTGCAATATCGACTAGACGCCCACCCTCTAACAAAACCAACCCGTATTGCTCTGCTAATTCAAAGACCGACGGCGCCCACGTCACTTTGCCTGGGTCATCGCCACCCAGCACAGCAAATAAAAATCCTGTGCTATCGCCGGTGTTCTCAAAACCTCTAAACATTTTTGTCGGAATAGAAATAGTGTCACCGGGCCCCATCTCTACATAGGCATCGTCTGCATCTACCCCGTATAGGAAACGCCATTGACCACTATGAACAACAAACACCTCAGCGGTGTTATGACTGTGTTGTGAATTAAGACACCCTGGCGGTTGGCGAGCACCCCCGATGTTGAAACCGTGCGGCTCAGGGATATGAACATGTTGGTCAGGGTTTTCCGACACCCCTGGCCCCACGATAGTAAAGTTCTCTTTGGTATCGGAGCCAGGCGTACGCGTGTCAACGAAAGCATTCAAACACGGCTTAAGGTCGCTGTACCGAACCAATCGGGATGAGAGTGATGATTGACTCAAGACGGTAACTCCAACATTCGTTTTATGTGTGTATTCATCCTGCAGTCCATCCGCCATCGATCAGTAAAGAAGTGCCTGTGATTAAACTGGCTGCATCAGAGGCTAGAAACACATAAGCCCCCATAACGTCCTCAATTTCACCAATGCGGCCAAGCTTGATTTTGGACTTTATCCAGGCAACGCGTTCTGGGTCTGCCAACGTGGCAGCCGTAAAAGGTGTGGCAATAAACGTTGGGCAAACCGTATTGACACGAATATTATGCTCGCCCACCTCTATTGCCAAGGCGCGCGTCATGCCCTCTATTGCAAACTTACTGGCACAGTAAACCGTTCTATCTATACCGCCTACGTGCCCCATTTGCGAAGACGTATTAATGATGGAGCCACCACAACCTGCCTTGATCATTTGAGCGACAACCACTTGCGCAACAAAATATGCGGCACGTACATTTAAATTCATGACCGTATCGTAGTCGTCTTCGGTCATGGTAGTCATCGGCCCGGGACGGTTAACACCGGCATTATTAACGAGAATATCAAACGGCCCCGCCCCATCAATACGCTCTTTGGTTGTAGCGACATCTGTCACATCAAGCTCTAGAAAAGAAGCTTGGTAACCGGCTTGCTTTAAGGCATCACAAATAGCGGACAATTCATCAGACGAGCGCGCAGCGAGAACAACATCTGCACCTGCCTGCGCCAAGGCACAAGCAGCCCCTAAACCAATGCCTCGACTAGCCCCTGTAATCAGAGCACGACGCCCATCGAGTCTGAATGAAGGTGTTTGCGGCAAATCCATGGCTATGATTTAACCGCAGCGCCAGTCGCGTAAGGAACGTTACGTCCGCCATAACGACGCACTCGAACATTGGCTTGCTCGGCATGACCTGCGAAACCTTCTAGCATGCATAAGCGCGAACAATACTCACCTACCAATGCGGATGCTTCATCGGTTAATACGCGTTGGTAGGTATGGGTCTTTATAAATTTCCCGACCCATAGTCCGCCGGTATAACGCCCTGCTTTTTTTGTGGGGAGCGTGTGGTTTGTACCTATGACTTTATCGCCATAGGCAACATTGGTTCTTGGGCCTAAAAACAATGCCCCATAGGCCGTCATGTTGTCCAGAAAGTAGTCATCATCACGTGTCATAACTTGGACATGTTCAGAGGCTAAAATTTCAGACTGCTCAAGCATCTCTTCAAGACTTTCGCACAAAATAATCTCACCGTAGTCTTGCCATGATTGTCTTGCTACTTCAGCGGTTGGTAGAATGTCTAACAAACGATCAATCTCTTTTAGCGTGTCTTCCGCTAATTGGCGCGAGTCAGTAATCAACACGGCTGGTGAGTTGGTTCCATGTTCGGCTTGCCCAAGTAAATCGGTAGCAACCAATTCTCCATCGACTGTGTCGTCAGCTATGACACAGGTCTCTGTTGGACCTGCAAACAAATCAATGCCTACCCGACCATACAACTGACGCTTGGCCTCAGCAACAAACGCATTACCCGGCCCAACCAGCATATCCACAGGCGCTATTGTTTCAGTACCAATAGCCATAGCACCCACTGCTTGAGTCCCACCCAGTACTAGTATTTCATCAGCGCCTCCTAAATGCATGGCAGCAACAATGGCGGGATGTGCACCGCCTTTGAACGGCGGTGCGGCAGCAACCACCCGTTTGACTCCTGCTACCTTTGCGGTAAGCACACTCATATGCGCGCTGGCAACCATTGGGTATTTTCCGCCGGGTACATAACAACCAACAGAATTTACTGGAATGTGCTTATGACCTAATACAACTCCTGGCATAGTCTCCACTTCCACATCCAACATGGAAGCTCGTTGCTTTTCGGCAAACGAACGCACCTGCTTTTGAGCAAACTTGATATCGGCTAAGTCTTGAGCTGACACCTTGGCCATGGCAGCTTCAATATCATTTTCAGAGAGTAAGAATGACTCTGGCGACCAGTTATCAAATTTCTCGGACAAGGCTCTTACAGCACGATCGCCATTGGTTTCTATGTCGTTGAGTAAACCTTCCACAATAGAGCGGACTTTCACATCATCGTCCTGGCGATCTGATTGAGATTTGCTTGCCTTGAGTATGACGGCCATATGCGGTTAATTCCTGACAATAACGAACGGATGAATAGTCGCAATCGTTGAGGGAGACCCGTAACAAGGCACACTACTGCCCCAGTCGTACAAACCCATTGCGCATGCGTTAAACCACCAAGATACGCCAAACTGCATACGAATGCAAAGACTCCTAATGTGCCCGATAGAGTATCGAAAATCAGTAAGAAACTAACTACTTGGCTTACGCGCAGTATCGCGTTCTATCAAACTAACAGGCAAGCATCGTCGCGTGGTTTCAGCATGCCCCACCTCTAACTGATCGAACAACAACGACACCGTGGCTTCTATCATGGCATCGGTAGGTTGAGCTACGGTAGTTAAGCCGTATGCCCTCCATGCAGCCTGCGGAACATCGTCAAAACCGATGACAGACACTTCCTCGGGCACTTTCACCCCTAAACCTTGGCGCAAGGTGTCCAGCACAGCAAAAGCCATGTGATCGTTTGCGACAAATATCGCATCGGGTGGTTGCTTTGCCGCCATAAATTGCCGTGTTGCTTCCGACGCACCTTCATGGGTGTAGCCACCCACAGCGCGATGCATAAGGGGAAGACCGACCGCATCCAGACCCGCTTGAAATCCTGCTTCACGATCACGGTTGGTGGATGAGTCCTCAGCACCGGCAATATAGGCAAGGTGTTTATGCCCAGCGGCAATTAAATAGTCTGCGACGCAGCGACCGCCTGCAAAGTTGTCGGAGGTGACACTATTAGCCGGTGAATTGGGCACGTCGCGATTGAATAAAACAACGGGAATTGCCGCATCTAAACACTCCTTTGCCAACGCGGATGACAGGGTAGCTGATGCCATAACGACTGCGTCGACTTGGTAGGCCAACAACTTTTCAAGTTCATCATCCTGATCACCGGGCTCAGATATGAATAGCAAGGTGTGGTATCCACGGGCTTGCAGCGCTTTAGCCAATCGTTCAAGAACAATCGGGTAAAACTGATTATCTAGATAAGCTGCGATTAGTCCGATCATTCTGGAGCGGCCGCTAATCAGAGAGCGAGCTATGGCGTTAGGTCGGTAGCCGAGCTCTCTTGCGGCGTCCATAACACGTTGACGCGTACCCGGTGCCACACTGGCACCTGGCGTGAAGGTACGACTAACCGCCGATTGTGAAACATCCGCACGCTTGGCTACCTGTGCTGATGTCACCTTACTTTTCATTTAAACGTATGTGCTGCTGTGCAGAGGCTTAGCTATCCCAGAGAACGTTGTCGTTCGACGCTTTTGCCGCTTCCAGCAGAGTGATTAGCGGGCCAGCTCGTGTGTGCAACGCAACCGGTGGTGCTTCGTCTTCGTCAGCACTTTGCTGGACTGCAGCAGCCGGAGCCTGCTCATCGCTCAATTTGGCGAGTCCATCGTGTAAAGTCTGCAGAGCTTCAGGGATATCGGCGGCCAATAGCGCGCCCGGCACATTACCGCTCTGCCCCATCAGCTTTAGCAATGAAACTGCAGCCCCACCAAACATGGTGATGTCCGCGTATGCGTTTGTTTTGAACGTTACCAGCACCATTATCTCTACTTGAGTCTATCGAATGGCCGACTTTAACACACACATTTTAGGCGCTACCGTCATTGTCAGTTTTGGCGCTACGTGTTGCACCAAGTTACTGGGTTTGGGGATGAGCGAAGGCCTGATGCTCACCGTTACCGGACTGGTTGGCGGCGTACTACCAGACATTGACTTGAAGCAATCACAACCCTCACGCCTGCTGTTTTCGCTGCTCGGTCTCATTGCGGCATTTACGTGGCTATTTGCCAACGTACCCGCATTTACCGCCTTGGAACTCTGGATTGGTGCAGGCGCTGTCTTCCTGCTGGTCCGCTTCCCTCTGTGGTGGCTATTCCATACCGTCACGGTTCACCGCGGCATCTTGCACTCGCTTATAGCGGCTGTAATGGCAGGCGTTATTGTGTGCACTATCGCTTGGCAATTTTTCCAAACCAATGAGCTACAAAGTTGGTTACTAGGCATCTTTATGACGCTAGGATATTTAATTCATCTAACGCTGGATGAAATCTACAGCGTCGATTTTAGTGGCGTAAAGATTCGCCGCTCATTTGGCAGCGCCCTAAAGCCGATGGACTTTGATCAAATTCCGGCCAGTTGCCTTGTATTGTTCATAACGGGAATGGCTTGGTTTTGGACGGCGCCGTATGTCACCGCATGGGAGCAGTGGCAACTGCTCTACACCGATTGGCGACCTGCTGTGCTACCTGAGTGGCTGAAAATTTAGCAAAAAAAAACCGCGAATCAATCGCGGTTTTTTTTCATACTGCATTTGCTTTTACGACTGCACTTTCAAACGCTTCAACACTTCAAACGTAATACCGCCTCTGTCGATTCCTTCATCGATCTGATACAGCTCGATAGCTCGCACAGTACCTGCACCAAACAAACCGTCTATTGGACCTGGATCAAATCCCTCACGCTTAAGAGCCCGCTGCAATGAAGTGACGAGGTTGCGGTTCAAGTTTGCCTTGCAAATGACTTGGCGCCACTCAACTTTCGCCGGAGACGTTTGTACTTGTGTGCTTACCGTCTTTTTACGAGCCGGTATCGCAATGCGTCGTTCAGATGCAGGCGAAATTAGCTCTTGGACCTGAACCGTCTGATAGCGAGCAGGTATCGCTGATGCTTCAACAGCCGCTGGCTTACTGATAATTTCTTTTACGATGTTGACGTATTCAGCAGGGCTTTCAGTCAGGCAGATTTCACGCCCTGTTGCAACGGCACCCGCTGCTGGAGCTTCGCCCTTAGCCAACCAGAAAAATGTAGGCTCGGACACTTTTACACGACGATTCACGGTTGTGTATTGAGCCGGTACGCTATCTCTTTTTTCAGCCGCAGGACTAACAAGTTTTTGCACTTTAACGGTCTTGTAGACTGCTGGCACACTGACTGTCTTAGTCGTTGCAGACGTATCCAGAACCGTCTTCGTCAATGTCTCGTATTTGGCCGGAACCTCAACCAGACACAAGACTTCGCCTGTTGCATTATCGACTCGCTCAATCACACCGCAGTTTTCTTTCCAAACGCTTCTCGCAGGCTCAACCAACACAGATTCAGTTTGCGTGCGGTAAACCGCAGGAACATCAACGACCTCGCTTGAAGCTTCCTTAACAACAATTTGCTCTTCAACAGTCTCATACTGCGCAGGAATAATTGAGATGCTTTCGGTTGCTGGTTTCACCATGACGCGTTCGACTTCCGTCTCGTACTTTGCAGCTTCGAAGTACTCAACAAAGCAACCGCCAGTGTCCACAGCGTTCAGATCAACTCCAGAGCGCGAAATCTGCTCAAGGGCCTCAGGACTTGCAGGCTGAGTTCGATTACCCACTTTGGTTGTCCATGATTTGGACGAGGCGAGAACTTCGATCTTCTGAGTTTCTTTGGCGTACTGCGCGGCAGTCGCTTTTAGTAACTGGGCAGGCTCCTTGACGACAATCGTCCGATCGACCTTTTCATACTTGGCTTCAATTGTTTCTATACGCTCAGAAGCCTCCTGCACAACGATTTCCTCAGTCCGCGTCGTAAACTGAGCAGGCGTTATGACTTTTGCATAACACTCGCCCGGCTTTGCATCAGGCAAAATCTGTGTATTGTCAACTTGCTGAGCAGTTGCAGGTAAGGTGAATAAAACACTGCTCAGCATGCCCAGTAAGGGCCATGTCAGTTTACGCACGTTGAATAACTCCGGTGAATTCATAGGCACCGCGAAAAGGTGATGCCTACTATTGTGGTACGACTTTCTACTTAATACAAATATTCCTAACAACACCCTAATAAAGAGCACATGCCAGTCGTTTTATTGACGCTTTATAATGGTTTTCGCGACAAAATGCCGACACTTATAAGCAGCAACATCAACAAACCAAATGCACCACCTGAGCTCGCTACAGCCACTACTTCAGGGCCCGGGTCAATGGACTCATTCGTTGTCGTAGCCGGAGTCAATGCTTCCGAATCATTTTGATCGGTAATACCATCGTCATCGGTGTCAGCCTTTAAAGGATCTGTTCCGGCAGCAACCTCTGCACCATCGATCAAGGTATCGCCATCACTGTCAGCCACTAGCAAATCAGTTCCTAGTTCCAATTCAGCGCCATCGTCTAAACCGTCATTATCGGTATCAGCCACCAGAGGATTCGAATTGTGTGTGTTTAGCTCGTCGCCATCACTGACAGTATCGTTGTCGGTGTCAGCATTGAGAGGACTACTACCCGCATCAACCTCATCGCCATCAATGGCACCGTCGTTATCAGTGTCAGAGTTTGTCGGGTCTGTGTTGTGAATGGTAGATTCGTCATTGTCAGACAAACCATCGTTGTCCTGATCAGCTGGCAACCCCAGATCCAACGTTTCATGATGGCTGGTTTCAGCGCCACCACCAGAAGTTGTATTACCGGCAATCACGTGCCATGTGGTGCCAACCACAGCCGCACCACCGCTGTGCCTTGCCACACCAAGGGGTTGTAGTGTTCGCCACTGATCCAAATTGACGTTATACGCTTCAGTGGTGGCAAAAGCGGCACTTCGCCCACTCGCTTCTCCACCGGCAACTATCAGCTCGTTTCCAGCACCTGCGGCGACGGTTCCCGCACGTGGCGTTGGTATATCGGCACCGACGCGCCAAAACCCTGTTGAAAAGTCATACACGTTGGTTGCAGCAATCGTATTTGCAAAAGGGTCTGGTTGGTTAGTCGCTCGACCACCGGCAGCCACTAGCTGCCCATCAACAACAACCGCTGCAAAATGATCACGCGCATCTGGCGCATCAGTCAACACCTCCCATGAGCCCGTCTCAGGATTGTATCGGTCTAACCAGGCAACCGCTCCGCCACTATGACCCGACGTATTCCCACCCACCACATAGATATGCTCTTGCCATAGAACGGCCGCTGCAGCTCCTCTGACACGATTAGATGGCATTGATCCCTGCGTACTCCATTGTTCCGTCGTTGTATCGAAAACATAAATGTCTGCAATGCTGGGCTCATTCGGGTAACAACAGGTAAAGGCAGCTATCGCATAAATTTTTTGCCCCACAACAACAGGCTGAAAATGGTGTAGCTCGATAGGCGCACTGCCAATGACCCGCCAAGAATTAGCCGCAGGATCATAGACTTCAACCGGACGATCGCCCCGCCCACCCATAAGGTACAGCTTCCCATCGACGCTTACCGCTGTCGCTTCATGCCGCGCGGTAGCCGTTGAGCCATCTGAAGTGGTGATAGTCTGCCAAGGCGTGGTGGCATCAACTTGCGCCAAAACAAAGCTACTGGCAAGAATTGCCACAACCGCTCCCAAGCGCATGATTGCGATAATGATTTGCATGCTAAGAAACCCAATTGAATTTCCCTACAAGTGCAAATTTTGGCCCAAGCTTTACACACTAGTCTTGAATTGACGTCAAAGACTCTAACGGTAGTATGTGAGTTGGCCGCTGAGCCCTATTTTCTGTTGCTCATAGGCAAAAAACCGAGGTTACTCACTTGCATCGTGTGTGGAGCCCTGCTCTTCTAACTCTCTGACGAGGCTGGCTAAGCGATCAATGCCTGCGACGATGCTATCGGCAGGAATAGACGAAAAACCTAGACGACAAAAATTAGTTGGCCCGCTTCGACTCGCAAAATAGTGATCACCTGAATTGATAACAATACCGTTCGCTGCTGCAAGCGTTTCGAGTTCTGCAGATGAAACACATTCTGGCAAACTCACCCAGAAAGAGGACCCGCCAAACGTGGGGGCCGAGGATGAAAAAACGTCATGCTTTTTCAATGCTTCATCCATAATTTGCCAACGCGACTTGAAGGAATGCGTTAACCGGAGTAATGCAGAATCGTGGTGCCCAAGCGATAGAAAGTGTGCAACCGTGCGCTGATTATTGGTAGGTGGATGCCGGTACATTAGCCGCCTCAGCGCTCGAGCTTGCTTTATAAATTTCTTTGGACCCACCATGAACCCGACACGCAAACCTGGCGCTAACGTCTTTGACAAGCTACCGACATAAATAACCCTATTTTCTTTATCTAGACTCTTCAGAGCTGGAGTGGGTTGACCCACAAAATTTAACTCACTCTCGTAATCGTCTTCGACAATAGTGACATCATGTCGATTGGCATCTTCAAGCAGTTGCTTACGCGCTTCAAGAGGCATCGTTGTCGTTGTAGGACACTGATGACTTGGCGTCACGTACATCATTTTGCACTCGCTCAAACGCTCATCAGTAACAACCCCATCCTCCCCCACCGGAAATAACACTTTCTTGTCGGTGTACAGACCAAAAATATTTCGGGCATCCACATAACAGGGATCTTCAATACCTACGCTGGATTGTTTGTCTAACAACAAATGCGCAATGAGGAACAACGCATTTTGAGCACCCGTGGTAATCAGTATTTCGTCTTTGTCAGCCCACACTCCACGACGAGGTAATACTCGCGTATGAATTTGCTCAACCAGTAGATCATCATCGTGATCGACTCGATCCTGAGTCCATCGACTGATTGCATCCACCCGCAATGACAAGCGGCACGCTTCACGCCAATCATTAACAGGAAAAAGCGATGCATCCGCTTGCCCATAAATAAACGGGTATTCAAACTGTCGCCAATTTAGCGGTCGATTAATGTTTCTTTGTTCAAGTAAATTGACAACCGTTTCAGGCCCTTCATCACGCTGCAGCGTAAACTGCTCATCGTCAGGCCTTGCAATAGGTTTGGGAGTATCTACGCGTCCTTCAAGGATTGCAGGGTTTACAAAGTACCCGCGCCGTTCATGCGATATCAGGTAATTTTCATCAATCAAATGTTGATAGGCAAGCACCACGGTATTGCGCGCAACACTGAGCTGGCGACATAATTCACGCGATGAAGGTAGCGGTATATCTACGGGTATACGGCCATCTAAAATTGCCTTAACCAAAGCCTGTCTAAGCTGCGCCTGGAGGCTATGGTCACTGTTTGAATCAAGCTTGAACAACTGGTGCCACATAGGCTTTTCGTAGGTTCTACCCACGTGGCGTGTCTCCACTAACATCTGAATCGGCCAATTCAAACTCTAACTCTTCTACCGAGTCAGGTAATTCTGATTCTGCCAAGGCAGGTATATCTAATTCTTGAGACAAAGGCAGGTCCAACCCGGCAGTGCTCGATGAACGTGCGGTATTTCTAAGCACCGTAGATTTGGCACCACTGGCGTGAAATCTATCTGCGGAAGACTCCGATCGATTCACTAGAGAATCTTCTCTCTGGATTCGTTTATTCAAAAGCGGTAACTGCTCAGCTTGTGTCCAGCTAGCTGGCTTTATTCTTGCCAATTCTAACTCTCTAGATTTGTTCGACCTGTACGTAGCAAAATCTGTTTGCATACGCATTTGCTGTTCTTCATACGAGGAATTTTGTGATTCCAGTGATTGAATTCTCTGGCTCAGAAGCTGGGAATGCAAATCAGTGGACTCTTGATTTTTTGTGGCTAAATCAGCTCGCTCATTAGCCTCTGTAATTGATTCAATGAGCGCATCATTTTCAAGCGTCACTGAATCTAATTGCTGCTCGACGCCTGAGAGTTTTGTTGCCCATTCAGCCTGCAGAGCTTCAGCAACAGACCGAGATCGTTTACTGGCTCGGATGCTTGAGATTGCATAGCCCACAACGGCTCCCAATACCGTTACGGCAAAAAGACCAATCAGCACATTTTGTGGTGTTTCAGCAATCATCGTAATGCTTCCTCAGGGACCACTTGAACACGATGAGTACCCAATGGCATATCAACTCCAGACTCTATAGAGACACTAAACCTGCGCCTCTCCAGCCCTCGACTAGTTAAATAAGCGACGATGGCTAGACCCCTATCGAGACTCAGATTATTGTTCCTTGCCAAGCTGGCTGACTCATTAGTCGCCACCACAACTGAGGCAGGGACCTCTGAGTATAGATACAAGGGATCAAACATGCGATCTAGAACGCTTGCTAGCCTTGGATTTATCTCATCTGAGCCTGGAGCAAAGCGGGCGCGAATGGAAAGTCCGAGCAAAACTCTCGTCTCCTCTGTCCTAACGCGTAAGTATTCGGCGCGAATAGCAGCCGCCCTCAGTTTTGCTTGAATCACTGGATCCACAATCGGATCCACTATTTCCGGCACCTCTGGCACCTCTGGCACCTCTGGCACCTCTGGCACTTCTGGCACTTCTGGCACTTCTGGCACTTCTGGCACTTCTGGCACTTCTGGCACTTCTGGCACTTCTGCCACTTCTAGTACTTCTGCCACTTCTAGCACTTCTAGCACTTCTGCCACTTCTAGCACTTCTAGCACTTCTAGCACTTCTAGCACTTCTAGCACTTCTGCCACTTCTGCCACTTCTGCCACTTCTGCCACTTCTGCCACTTCTGGCACTTCTGGCACTTCTGCCACTTCTGGGCTGACAGGCAATTCAGCTACAACGGTTTGAACAGGATCCGCCCCGGCATCCAGAGCAACTGGAAATTCGGCCGCGGTGTCAGTTTCAGCTGGTAATCTTTGCTCAGATAGCGAAGTTGCCTCAGATAGCGAAGTTGCCTCAGATGCAAGAAGCCCCACTCTTTCGTCTTCTGCTAGCACACGGATGCTGGGCGCCATAGAGCTGGGAGCGGAACCGGTTCCGGTTCCGGTTCCGGGATTAATGTCGCTAAGATCCGGCACATTGGCTTCGAGAACTTCTAGTGCTTCCTGCTCCGCGGCTTCTATCGACTCTGTTGCATCCGCTGACGCTTGTTCAATAGGCTCAGAAGGTGCGGCGGGCAACTGAACACTCGTGATTGATGGATCGGATAAATAACCAGCCGCTTTCAACGTCCACACACACGCCCCCACCCAAAGGGCGAGCGCACACACAAGCAGTAGCCACAAGTGGCTAGTACTTTCGTGTATCGGTTGTGGTCGTTTTCTATTCATATACGTTGGCGGCCCACTCCAGTGTGCTTATTTCCAATCAAGAAGACAACTGTGACTTGCGTATCAATTCGCAAAACCAGATCCCTGTTTTACGTTTATGTCGCCCCGACTTTGCGATGAATACCACGGTCTTAAATAGGGGTGACGTTTAACCTTGGTTCCAATATCGAAGACGCCAGTGAAGGCTTTATGAACAAGACTTTCAAAAAACCAACCCAATACATCATTTGCAGTGTTGCCTTGAGCACATTAACTGCCTGCGGATGGGTCGACTCCACTGGCACTCAAGCTACCGAATTCACAACCAACGAAGAACTGCGCATCGCCCAGGCTATCGTTGTAAATGAACAGACAACGGTTATTGCCGATCTTGTCGGCGAAGGATCGAATCTAACCGGCTGGACATGGTTAGAAGGCGACACAGACGTTCGACAACAATGTACTAGTTTAAACGGTTTCGACAACGATTATGCGCAAGCAACACTGACAAATGCATGCACAAACAACGACGAATGCTCAATTGAGATAAAAGAATTGAGCACTGAAACAGGCACACAGTTTTCAATAAAAATGCCTACGCTAAAAGCACCTATTGCACTGAGCTATACGTTTTCAACGTCGCACGGTGACGGCACGATTGTTAACAGAGAACAGGTTTTTTGTGGCATTTCAATCAATGAAGCACCTATCGCTAAAAATGATAGCTACACGATAAGATTAAACTCAGCCAAGATTGTTTACGCTGACGATAGTGACAATCTGTTAAGCAACGACAGTGATGATGACGATGTTCGTAACAACGAACTTAGTGTGCTGGCAACCCCTGTAACGGCTCCTCTTTATGCGTCACAATTTTCGATAACAAGCGACGGTGGCTTTTCGTACCAACCATCACCTGACGTTACGTTTAATGATGCAGGCTTTATCGAAGACACGTTTACTTATGCAGTCACAGACGGTTTACACACTGCCGAGGCACAAGTAAACATTAAAATCATTGACACTAATGAACCGCCTCAACAAATAACTCAGCTACCAGATGTCGTCCTAGTGGCCTCTAACGACGCTGACAACTCACATTTGCGATCGTTAGATTTGGCTCGATATTTTTCGGACCCAGATGGCGACGAACTTTCTTTTACATCTGATGATTTCACCTCCGCCTCAAGCATTGCGCTCTCTTCAACAGGCATACTTTCATCGGACGCAACGTTAGATGATGTAGGTCAAAAACGCATATTGCTAAACGCTGATGATGGTAAGGAAAGTGTTAACGGCATGTTCGTGCTTACCGTCCGGATTCCTGCTTCACTTAAAGACTTAGACGCTAATCACTCACCCACCGTGACGGATATAAGCAACCGCTCGTTTAGTGATCAATTTTCCTACGACGTTAGCGTATTTTTCAACGACGCAGATGCACAAGACCAATTAACGTTTATAGCTCATAGCCTTCCCGCTGGACTACAAATACGAGCAGATGGTGTCATCGAAGGCGAAGTTGACTCATCTAATATGGGGCAGTGGTTTGTCAGTGTTACCGCCGATGACGGCTATGGCGGCATCATCAGCGATGGTTTCCGACTGACGTTGAACTAGGGTGCTTGCAATATAGCCAGGGTTTGTTCGTGGATTTCGTGGGAACCACAGGCCACTACAAACCCTCCGTCAACAGCACTCTCGCCGTCCCAATTGGTAACCACTCCTCCTGATGCTTCTATCAAAGGAATGAGCGCCTGAATGTCGTAAGGTTTTAGATCACAATCAAGAACGACGTCCACATGCCCTGCTGCTAGCAACGCATAAGCGTAACAATCGCCACCATAGCGAGTCAGCTGCACGGCCTCTTTTACAGCACTAAAACGCCTTATCGATTGATCGGTGTCAAACATGTCAGGTGTCGTGCAGTACATAGTGGCCTCAGGTAACGACACTTGCTTACGCGTGTTTAGTCTCTGAACACCCTGAGAATTATGTAAGTTAGCCTCACCGTTAACAGCTACGAAACGCTCGTTTAGGAAAGGTTGATCCATAAGCCCCAAAACAGCGTTTTCACCATCAAACAAACCAATCAGTGTTCCCCACAAGGGCATACCACTCATAAATGCACGGGTACCGTCGATTGGGTCAACGACCCACGTCAAACCCGAGGCACTCTCGACAACATCGTGTTCTTCTCCATAGAACCCAATGGCGGGAAAGTCTGCGGATAGCACTTCGCGTATGGCAATTTCAGCTTGCTTGTCCGCCTGTGTTACAGGATCAAACGCCTGCTCCCCAGCCTTGTTGTCCACGCTAAGTTCTTGCCTGAAATAGTGCATCGTGACCTTCGCCGCAGCATCTGCGGCTCGCTCAGCAGCAACCATTAATTGCGCAAGTTCCGAGGGCGATACTGGCGTTGGCGAATGCTTTTTCAAACTCATGACGGCTCACTCCACACACATACAGTGACAAATACTCGAAGCGTATTATGCACCGAAGAAAGACAAACCGTTGACAAGAGAATTGTTTGTTGACGGGCGTTATACGCAGTCCACGCCACGCCACGGTAACCAACTGCGCAATAATCGCTACCGTGTTAAATCATTGTGAATTAACGCCAAATGACCTTGTATTGCCGCATGCGCTTGCCTATAACTACCGTCCGCGCAGCGTACTTAGCTGTGCATACGCTAACTCATCAGAGTTAGCTCGATAGGGATTTCAGGCATCTGACGACGTGAACAAGCTGATTACATACTCATTAGGTAAGGTGGCTTTACTGTCTCTTATCGTGCTGAGCACCGGATGCTCACACATAAACATGCACCAGATGGCGTACGAAGCTCTGCGCCAAGAAGACTGCAGGATCAATCAGCTTGATGACTTTTGTACACGTAATTTTGCAAACGAATTTCGTGAATATGAAGTTATGCGACGCAACTTCCTGCGCAGCCAAGAACAGTCAGTATGGCGAGCCAACCAAGATCAGACTAAGATAGCGTCCAACAGTCTTTAGTAAAACGGGCACGTCATGAAAAAGCTCACCGGCCAAGGTGCTCTCGCTGCAGTCATTGCTCATAGAGGGGCATCAGGTGATGCACCTGAAAACACGGTGGCGGCTTTATCGCTAGCTGCTGATCACGGTGCAAGCTGCGTTGAAATTGATGTATCCATCAGTAGCGATCACATCCCTTTCGTTCACCACGACGACTCACTGGAGCGCTGCACTAACGGCACCGGCTTGCTCAACGAGCATACCGCTGAGGCATTAGACGCACTAGACGCCAGCAAAGGTATCGAGGCGTATGCCGGAGAGCCTCTTCCTAGACTCTCTAAGGTCATTGATTTGCTTAGCTCTCGATCAGTCGGACTGAATCTAGAGATCAAACCTTTCGAAGGCCTCGAAGCTGAAACAGTTGAGGCTATTTGCAGCATGATTGAGTCCCAGTGGCCAAGCCATCTGCCACTGGTATTTTCAAGCTTTAGCCGCTTGTCGTTAGAACTCGCCCACAAGAGGCTGCCTAGCGTCGCACGGGGACTCTTGGTAGAAGAACTGCCAGATGATTGGGCAGATCTTGTCGAACGTTACGATTGCTGCAATGTACATTGCGACGGCGCAAAGCTAAATAAGGAGCAAACCCAAAGCCTGGTAAAGCATGACTTAGGCGTTTACTGCTACACCGTTAATGACATCGAGAAAGCACAAAAACTACTCAGCTTTGGCGTCCACGGTATCTTTACTGATTACCCTCAACTGATGCTGGCCTCGCTGCCCGCTTAAATTGTTCAGCTAGTAATAGTTTTTTGTCGCCTGTTTCTATGGCAGCTAGCACTCTTGGCCATAAATTGAGCCAGCAACAACCATGGCCATACCCAGAAAACGAGAAGCCATCCGCGGCCGGTTGGCTTTGAATAAAAGGCTTTACTAACTGCGAAGGTACGTTGGTATCTCGCTCGCCTACCAAGTGCCATTGTTGTATCTGCTCAGATAACGCCGGCTGATGCACCGGGTTCAACGAACTGTAAAGTGGTGAATATCCATGATGCTCAGTCCAAGCATCGGTATCAAGGTTGCCAGCCATGGTCACAATCTGTCGAACGTTGGGTAACTGTTCTGCTATGAGCATGGCTAACGTGCCTCCCCCACTATGGCCAAAAAGGCGAATTTCATCAGGCTTATAGCGCTCGTTCAATACATTGATAGCCATTGCCATGCTAACAACAACTTGCTCAGAGTAGCGACCCGATGTCCAAAGCCTGCTATCACACCCTCTGTCTCCGGAGGTTCCGTTGTAACAAGGCCGCCCCACATAGACCGCATGCTGGTCATCAAGCGCCATTAATTGAAGCATCAATGGCCGCCGTGGCGTTGGGTCTGCCATGACGACTGTTCGGTAACGCCAAGGAGTCCCATCCCCTTCTAGATACACATGCAAAACCGTTGGCTTATCTACTGCATTTTTTTGACTGCGTGGAACCCAATCAACCCTATTTTGAAAAACCAAAAGGTCGAATCCATCGATGCGCAGTGTGCTTCGCAAGAACCCTTGATCTCTGGCAAAAAGATTTACCTTGTCGCTAGGCGTTGCACAAGCTTGCAACATGATACAAATCGAAACAATGACAAAGCTCTTTATGAGCGATGATCTTGGCCAATATCCGTATTTACACCCGTTCTGTTTAGTCATTCGCCTAGTTGGTAGGTCTAAGGGGGGAACCGCTCTATACTGTACTGGTGATTGTTGTAGGAGTGGGAGCATCGTGAAATCGTCGTGGTTAGCAGCAGGTGCGGTAGTCATCGTGCTAAGCCTTTGGATGGCCTCTGGGTTATTCAAAAAAGAGGATACTTCAATCAGCGAGGTAGAGCCTGAAACTTCGCTCATGCGAGTGGAAGTAAATACGCTCAGCCTGGAAACCATGGATCGGGAGATTTCA
The DNA here is from genome assembly GCA_937991945.1 of uncultured Granulosicoccus sp. Classification (GTDB taxonomy): domain Bacteria; phylum Pseudomonadota; class Gammaproteobacteria; order Granulosicoccales; family Granulosicoccaceae; genus Granulosicoccus. Next base: position 11,228 of record CALKLO010000122.1, on the reverse strand, counting down.
CTGCAAGGGCAGTTAGAACCACTCCAGCATTTGCTTCTCAAAGCTCAGACCAGTGGTGCTCTGAAACGTTTCATGGTGGAAAAGGGCGACCGGATTTCATTAAACGATCCCATTCTGACGCTTGATTTGGCGGGCAGAGAAAACACGCTGGCAGAGGCCAAAGCGCGCGTTAAAACTGCCCAAAGCGAACAAAACGCCGCCCAGTCTCTTCGACAGCAACGCCTCCAATCCCAACTACAGCTTGAGCAATCCCAAGCCGCTCTGGAGACCGCTCTTGCACGCCTTGCAGCGGTTCAACTCGATATCGACAACACCACCATTACCGCCCCTTTTGCAGGAGTTGTTAATGACTTACCTATCGATATAGGCTCATTGGTCGAACGCGGGGATGTCGTCGCTGAGCTCATCGACGATAGCGCTTTTAATGTTACAGCCCAAGCTTCACAGCAATCGCTATCGAATTTAAAGGTTGGCCAAGCAGTGAGCATTGAGCTCATCACCGGCGAAATACTCACAGGGCAACTAACGTATATCAGCTCAATAGCCGACTCTCAAACGCGCAGCTTTACCGTTGAGGCACGCGTTACCAATACAACCGGCGCGATAGCGGCAGGCGTCAGCGCCTCCATGCATATACCGGTTGAGCAAGTCGACGCTACGTTCATATCCCCCTCTGCCCTATCGCTGGGCGAAGACGGTGAAATTGGCATCAAGGCAGTTAACGATGACAATGAAGTTATATTTCTACCGATTGAATTGGTCAGCACATCACTAGATGGCGCTTGGGTTAGCGGCGTTCCGGCCAACACAAACGTCATCACCCTGGGACAAGGCTTCGTTAACGTAGGCGAAGTTGTTGAGCCTGTGACGGCCAACGACGACAACTCTTCTAGCGGTACAAACTAATATGCATGCGCTGATCGATGCGGCGTTTGACCGCAACCGCACCGTTGTCATGCTGCTGATGTTTTTATTGGCAAGTGGCTTGGTTGCCTACATCACCATTCCAAAAGAATCTGAACCTGATGTTCCAATTCCGGTGATTTACGTCTCTATGAATCACGATGGCATCTCACCCGATGACGCAGAGCGCCTGCTTGTCAGACCCATGGAAAAGGAACTGCAAAGCATTAGCGGGCTTAAGCAGTTGAGCAGCACAGCCAGCGAAGGCCACGCATCAGTGCTTCTCGAATTTGATGCAGGCTTTAACGGTGATACCGCCATAGCTGACGTACGAGAAAGGGTTGATGCAGCAAAATCTCAATTACCCGCAGCGACCGACGAACCCACTGTTAACGAAATAAACATAGCGTTATTTCCTGTTCTTAACATAAGCCTTTCTGGCCCCCTGCCCGAACGTACTCTTATTCGCGTAGCACGCAACCTCAAAGATAAACTTGAAGCTCTTCCCGGTGTGCTCGAAGCGGATATCGCAGGCGAACGCGAAGAAGTGCTAGAAATTGTGGTCGAACCCCTTGTCATGGAAACCTATCAGGTTGACTTCGACTCCCTGTTTGGCCTCATTAGTAATAACAATTTATTAGTTGCCGCAGGCGCCATCGATACGGGCGCTGGCAGAATGGTGCTCAAAGTGCCAGGCGTTATTGAAAACATAGAAGACGTCATGAACCTTCCCGTCAAAGTGACTGAGACAGGTGTCGTCACTTTTGGCGATGTAGCCAGTATTCGCAGAACCTACAAAGACCCCACCAGTTTTGCTCGACTCAATGGTCAGCCCACCTTGGTATTGGAAATCTCCAAACGCCTAGGCGCTAACATTATTGAGACCATCGATTCGGTACGCGCAACTATCGATGCTGAGCGCGCTTTACTACCCCCGACTCTTAACATCGGCTTTCATCAAGACAAGTCTGCCGAAACTAAGACTATGCTCACTGATCTGCAAAACAACGTTATTTCAGGCGTGGTTTTAGTCATGATCGTTATCATGGCGACCTTAGGAATTCGTTCATCTATCCTTGTGGGCTTTGCAATACCCGGTTCATTTTTGACCGGTATTTTGGTGATCAGCTCCATGGGCTACACCATGAATGTTGTCGTGCTATTTAGCTTAATCTTAGTCGTCGGCATGCTGGTGGATGGCGCCATCATTGTCTCTGAACTTGCCGATAGAAATATAGATCGTGGCATGAGCACCGCAGATGCGTTTGCAAGTGCAAGTAAGCGCATGGCATGGCCCGTTATTGCCTCTACATTTACAACGATAGTGGTGTTTTTCCCACTACTGTTTTGGCCTGGAATGATCGGTCAATTCATGCGTTTCATGCCTATCACGGTCATTAGTTGCTTATTAGCCTCACTCAGCATGGCGTTAATTTTCATACCCGTCATTGGAAAGTTTATTGGCCGTAAAGGCACAGCTAACTCTACGGGTAAAACTATCACCTCTTATGAGGAAGTATTTAACCCAGCCGAACACAGCACAGAGCATCTAATAGCAGATGCCACAGGCTTCAAGCGCCGGTACATGAACGTACTGCATACCTTGCTACTGAACCCTGTAAAAACCCTACTCTGCGTTCTTGCGTTCACTATCGTTAGTTACGCCGTGTATGGCGTTTTGGGAAAAGGCTTCGAGTTTTTCCCAGGCGTAGAACCTGAATCCATCGCGATTCAAGTCCACGCCAGAGGCGATCTATCGATTTATGAACAAGACAAAATTCTGAAGCGTGTAGAAGAACGATTGTTTGATCGAGATGAACTCAAATCGATTTACACCCGAACGGGCAACAGCGGTGACGATGTCATCGGCAGCATTCAAATCGAATTTATCAACTGGAGTAAACGCCGCAAAGCCGTGGAAATCACGGCAGAACTACGTGAAGCTCTGAGCGATATTCCAGGCATACGCGTAGAGTTTGCAGCTAACGAAGGCGGCCCTGATGGCGGTGGTAAACCCATCAACATTCAAGTAAGCGCACCGGTCAATAAGCTTGATGCAGCCGTTGATCAATTACGCAGCATTATGCGAGAGCAAGGAGGCTTTGTGGACATAGGTGACAATCGCGCATTGCCAGGCGTGGAATGGCGGCTTCAAGTCAATCGCGAAGAGGCTGCTCGCTATGGCGCCGACGTTGCACTCATAGGCAACGCCATACAACTCATCACCAACGGTATTAGAGTGGCAGGTTACAGACCTGATGACGCCACCGATGAGTTGGATATCAGAGTGCGCTACCCCATTGGCAAACGCAATTTAGATCAAATTGGCCAGCTACGCGTACCCACTCGCAATGGCATGGTGCCCATCTCAAATTTCGTCACCGTCACGCCTGCCCCAAAAACAGGTGTCATACAGCGTGTAGGTGGAAAGCGTGCTGTAACGGTCGAAGCAGATGTTGCAGAGGGCAAACTGCCCGACACCGAACTGAAGCTACTGCAAGAAACACTGTTAGAACAAGCCGTTGATCCACAAATTAGCGTGCAATTCAAAGGTGAAGCCGAAGAACAAAAAGAAACCATGGTGTTCTTGGTAACCGCTTTTGCGTCAGCAATTTTTCTAATGACACTCATCTTAGTAACGCAGTTCAACAGCTTATACCAAGCTATGTTGATCTTAACGGCGATTTTGTTTTCCACTTCCGGCGTACTGATTGGCTTGATGATTACAGGTCAAACGTTTGGAGTCGTCATGGTAGGCATCGGCATTATTGCGTTAGCCGGTATCGTAGTGAACAACAACATCGTACTCATTGATACCTACAACGGCTTTCTTAAGCAAGGTGCGCCTGCCATTCAAGCAGCGTTGTTAACAGGCTCTGCCAGAGCGCGTCCAGTCTTACTCACAGCGATAACCACCATTTTAGGCTTAGTGCCCATGGTATTTTCCATGAATGTTGATTTGATAGATCGTGAATTGAGCTTTGGTGCACCATCAACTCAATGGTGGACTCAACTATCTAGTGCGATTGCTGGCGGCTTGGCCTTCACAACGCTTCTGACCTTGTTCTTAACACCTTGCCTGCTAGTGCTGGGCGCACAACTGTCTGCAAGGCGTGCGCTAAAGAGATCGCGAAGAGCCGCTGCTTAGAGGGTGTAGGTTAGTGGTTTTGCTAGTGAGCAGACAAACAGAGTAGAGACGCCGTAGATCACACAACAACTGTCCAGTGTCCATCCTGACGGAGGCACTGGCAGATGTGTGATCTAGAAAAACGAAGGTGGCGTCCCCTAGGGGACTCGAACCCCTGTTACCGCCGTGAAAGGGCGGTGTCCTAGGCCACTAGACGAAGGGGACATTGTTTGCTGATACACAGCGCCTTCGAGCTGCTCATTGTACCCGAAAGTTTTTGTCTGTGGCACTTGGTTGGGATAAAAAATACGAATTACTTTCAACAAATTGAAAATTGTCGAATACTGCGCACTTTTTACCGGCTGCGAAGCCTATCAAGCCGCTGTTGGATCATTGCCGTCGGTTGGATCTTCGGGTGAAAGCGCCCTCACCTGATTACGACCTGCCGTTCGAGCAAGCATCAGTGCATCGCCGACTCGCGATAGCAAGGCAGCCGAGTCATCAGTAACGCTCAACTCAGTCACGCCAGCGCTAGCCGTCAATACAAATTGGACGTTGTCGTAACTGACGCAACGGTCAACTTCCTGACGCAAACGTTCAGCCAAGATAAGCGCACCATCCAAGTTCGTTTGATTGAGCACGATACAAAATTCATCACTTTCGGTACGAAAGATTAAATCGCTCTCACGCAGACGACCCGCTAATGTCTCAGCAACTGAATGCCAAGCCTGCTCACCCACTTCGGTGCCATGATGTTCACTAATCGATTCTAGGTAGTCCACAGAGATCAACACAACAGACAGCGACTCTTCAACTCGCCTAGCCAAGCGTATCTCGCGAGGCATTAAATCATCCATAGCCCGCTGATTGCGCAACCCTGTTGCACCATCGGTCATGGCTTTCATGGTGACTGTGTGATGCTCGAGTGCGTTATCGAGTGGGTAGATCAAGCTTTCAACTAGGCGCTCAGAGTCTCGCTCATCGCGCGGTGTAAAAGCCTTCGCACGCATTAGGATCACTTCACCTAAACTGCGCTGACCCAACTTTAGCTCGAAGCGTTGCCGATGTTGTCGTGAGAACCCTAGAGTGATATCCGCGCCTCTATCGGAGGCCAAAAACTGCAACCCGTCAAAGCGAACGAACCCCTGCCCTTCGGTAAGGAGGCATTCGAACAAACGTTCAAGATCGAGTTTTCGATGCAGAAGTGCATTGAACTCAAGCTGCCGCAGCTGCACATCCAAACGTTGCTGTCGCAAGGTTGAATGTGAGGTAACGGGGGACTGGTTAGCGCTTAGAACGGGCATGTTACCCACTCCAGTTATCAAGATAGAGGATACAGTGCAAGCTGCGGACCAACGCTATGAAACGCATTCAGGATAGTGGACCTGAGCTTGCGTTTAGATATAAAACTACACTTAGCGCTGCCAAGGTAATTCCCAGCAAAGACCAAGGTAGTACCGTTTGTGCAGCAGGTGCTGTTGGTGCCGACCACTCACTGCGTAAATTTTCAGGTGCAGGATCGGGGATTGTTCGACGTTCGGTGGCAGCGGGTATTTCAACTTGACGCTCGTCCTCGCCTTTGCGCACCTGTAAAAATTGGTTCCAGCCTTCGTCTGACTGTAAGTTAAGTAATTCTTCAGGGATTAGCTCCGGCACTTGCGTCACGGGCTCCCATAATTCTCCATCCCGACTCACACGATCAGTGTTTCGGACTCGTCCGAGCAGTAGAAACCGCCCTACTTCGGTTGTTGAGAATGGTCCTTGAACTCGAGAGCCTTTCTGAACATACCATTGTGATTCGTCAGTCACCATAATGATCGCCCTACTTTTTGGTCCATTCGGTCATGCGCGCTTTAAGGCGAACTAGGGCTTGTCCGTGTATCTGGCATACGCGAGATTCACTAACACCTAAGATATCTCCTATCTCACGCAAGTTAAGGTCATCGTCATAGTAAAGAGACATAACCAGCGCCTCTCGTTCCGGCAAGTTTTTGATTGAGAATGCTAGAGCTTCTCGGAAGGATTGATACTCCACTTGATCACCTGGGCTTATTTCCGCACTTTGAGGCAGCGCAATGGTTTCACCAGTATGTTCATCCGGCTGGTCAAAACTGAAAACATGCGCTGCTGAGCTTTCAGTCAGAATAAGATGGTAGGCAGATAACGCCACTCCCAGCTTGTCGGCAACCGCTTTCGCTTTTGCTTCTCGTCCGCTAGTCTGTTCAATGTCTCGCAACACTTCAGCAGCCTCACGAGACTTTCTATGTACCGAACGCGGCGTCCAATCTGATCGACGAATCTCATCTAACATAGCGCCTCGCACTCGAATACCCGCGTAGGTTTCGAAGCTGGCACCTTGCGAAGGATCGTAATGCCTAGCAGCTTCTAACAAACCGATCATCCCAGCCTGAATCAGATCTTCCGCCTGCACACTAGGTGGTAATCGATTCATGAGATGAAACGCAATGCGCTTCACTAGATTGGCATTAGCGGCAACCACACCATCCGGGTCTACAGTGGTCGCTTCGTTGTACATCGCGTGTGCATTCATTCTGGAAATTTTCTCACCGTGTACCAGCGTCGGCTTGTATTAGCCGCTCTACAAAAAATTCGATATGCCCACAAGGCGTTTGGGGTTGCGGCCATCGAGCGACTCTTGCACTCAGTTTTCTGAACGCCAATGCTGATGGCGATCGAGGAAAGGCTTCAACCACTGTGCTCTGTTGACACACTGCTTGTTTTAACCGCGGATCGACAGGTATCGATCCACAAAAATCTAACAACACATCAAGGTAACGATCAGTCAAGCGAGTCAAAGCCGCATAAAGATCTAAACCGTGTCGAGAAGAACTGGTCTTATTCGCAACCACTCGAAAGCGATTGACGTGACAACTTTCGTTTAATACCCGTATCGTTGTAAAAGCATCCTGTACCGCAGTGGGTTCGTCAACGACGACAACGATAACTTCACGTACCGCCCTGCAGAAGCTCAACACGCTTTCAGAAAGCCCGGTAGCTACATCCACAATGAGGGTATCGGCAGGGGTAGGCAGTTCACTGAAGAGTCCAATCAACCCTGCGTGTTCGATCTGTGACAGACGCGCCATTTCCATCATCCCACTTGCGCTTGGGATAACAGATACACCGCGTGGTCCCTGCATCACGACTTCATCAAGCCTGCGTGATCCAGTGAATACCTCTTGCAGCCCGTACTTGGGCCGGAGGTTTAAAAGTCTGTCAACGTTACCGAGTTCTAGATCACCATCAACAAGTAACACCTCATGACTTGAAGCACCCATTGCAGCCGCTAAGTTAACAGCAACAATGGATTTACCGACACCGCCCTTACCACCTGCAACAGCGATAGTTTGAACCGGGTTTGGGTATACGGTAGTGTTAGTTGATGCAGGCAACGTCACGAGTACGTGATTCCACTATTGCCTTGTTGAACTATTTGAACGACTGACATCAAAACACTCATTCCTCGGTAGTCCGCGACAACACTACTCTCTGAGCGAAAGCAGTTTAAATAGTCGCGGTGACGGGATGAGTGGGGAGCAAGTCTCGAACCACAGACAGCCGAATAACCTTATTCAGCAAACGTGAAAATGCGTCAATGATCCATTTTGCGAAATACGCCGCAATTTGCTTGAAACAGTGGCGTAACTCTATTAGAGAGCGGTAGCCTTTTTCAGGCTACCGTTTTCACATCAAGAAACCTCTTCAGGTCTTTGAATACTGTACTTGCGCATCTTCTCTACCAGCGTAGTACGTCTTATCTTTAAACGGTTAGCTGCATGTGCAACAACACCTGAGCATTCATCGAGCGCCTGCTCTATCAGACTAATTTCTATGTCTGTTAAGTGTTGCTTTAAATCAACACCATCTCTGGGTAAGCGTGGCTTATTGTTTAACGCAACCTGAGGCATACCAGACACCAACGGTATTGCACTGCCCGTTGAAGCATTGTCCTGCTCGTCACGGCTTTCGTTCAGCGCCCTGCCATGCGGTGCCATTTTAGGTGGCAAGTCTGCCGCATCAACAACACCATACGGGTGCAAGATGGTCAGCCTTTCCATTAAGTTGGCTAGCTCACGTACGTTACCTGGCCAATCATAGTTACACAGCGCCATCATCGCTGCAGGTGTTAACCGCACCGATGACTTCTTTTCATGTTCTAGACGGGTAATAAGCTCATTAACTAATAAGGGCAGATCTTCCGCTCGACTGCTTAGCGGAGGCATTTCCACTGGGAATACGTTTAAGCGATAATATAAATCTTCGCGGAAACGACCATCTTCTATCAGGGTTTCCAGATCGCGGTGAGTCGCAGCAACGATACGTACATCGCTTTTGATGCTCTTGTTACTTCCCACTCGCTCAAAAGAGCGCTCTTGGATAACACGCAACAATTTGACTTGCATGTTTAACGGCATATCACCGATCTCATCCAAGAAGATTGTTCCACCTTCCGCTAGTTCGAACCGACCTTCGCGAGAGCCTACAGCGCCTGTGAAGGAACCTTTTTCATGGCCAAACAACTCGCTTTCCAATAACTCGCTAGGTATAGCACCACAGTTAATCGGCACAAAAGGTTTGTTACGACGGTTTGAGTAGTAATGGATATTTCGAGCAACAACCTCTTTACCCGTACCTGACTCACCCAAAATAAGCACCGTTGCTTCTGTGGGCGCCACTTGGTCAATCATTTTGCGCACGCGCTGCACAGATCGGCTGTTACCCACCAACGAGCGGAATAGCTCTGGGTTCTGCGTACCTTCTTTGCTCGGTGCTGTATTAGCTGTGCCACGTACCTTCGACTTATGTAATAAGTCAGACAAGGCCGCATAACGGATATCAGCTTTTAAACATCCTACGAAATTTTGATCAATCTCTCCTTGAGAGATATCTGCTGGCTGGTTACCCAACAGCAACACCAATGGGGGACAATTTTCGTGCTTTGCACGCAGCCCTGTCGCCCACGCCACTATTCCGTGGAAGTTGGCAATAAGGATACTGCTGTACGCCGTTAGATCACCCAGACTATCCAACAGCTCCGGAGAGCTCAGGGTCTTGGTGTCATAATCGATAAACTGCAACTGATGCGAAAGGCGCTGAGAACTATCAGCATCCTGATCAACAATCAGAACTTTTCGGGTTTCTTTTTTCACGCTCATTTAGACGCTCTCCGCTATGCGGCCGGGTCGAAAGATAAAAGGACTCCCAGAAGGATAGAAGACAGTTTCAAGAAGACAAAGATTTGACGAGCAAATCTTCAAATACTTGTCTTACTCCCAGTGTTTACTTGCTATTGAATCTACCGCGACTGTTTTCTGACGTATCGCGACATAAAAACGTATCGGCCCCAGAACATCGCGAATCAAGGCCCTTCGCTTTGTGACCTGTCCGTATGTAACGCGAATTGACGTTACATTAAGTTGCAATTGCGCCGATCCACTGAAGTAACTGCTAGAGCAACGTCTGTCGGTCAGCATTACGTAGTGCTTAAACTATCGATAAGGCTAATTGCCCTAGCAACCAGATTTACCCACAAAAAACGAGAATAATCCGACAGTTACGTAATTGTAGATGTCAAAGGATTACGATAGAGGATGTAAAGATGGCTCTAAATAAGAGCGGAACGTCGGGCAGCAATGTCCTTAAACTTGACGATATTCGCAACAAGCAAAAGAAAACCAAGCAGGCGAGCAATCGCCAACCCCATTCGCCGAATGAAGAAGAAGCTCACGTTTCTGCTGACGGTTTTGAGACTGATGCACAGGGTCAAACACTCGCAAAAACGGCAGAACTGCCCTCTGCAGCTGGTAATGATGAAGAAAAAACCGAACCTGAGGTCATCAAGACACCTGCCAAACGTTCACTTGTCAGCAATCGGCGTTTCGATAAAGTGAAGGTGGAACGAATAAAAGCCGAAATTGCGAACGGCGAATACGAAATCAATCACCTACAAGTTGCTGACAGATTCATCGAGCACGAACGTTTCGGCTAAATAAAGACGAGCCATACTGCAACCATTGAGGGGCGTGCTAGTCTATCGCTGAAATGTTCAGCCGGTAAATTAGTGTCATGAAATATATACGCCCCTTAGTGTCTTGGGTTTCTGTTCTATGGATGTCCTACATTTTTTTGGGCTCACTGCCCTACAAGTTCACCAAACACCCGGACACTCAGCATATCTTCGGCACCATCGGTGACTGGATAGGCACATTTCTTGGCGACACGGTTGGCACCCTATTCACAGAATTTGGCAGCTACGTCATAGGCGGTTTCGAATTATTCACCGCCATTATTTTGCTGTTGCCAGCCTTACTATGGGTTATATCAAAACTCAGCGGGTCCTACTTTGGCGTGACACGACGTCGCTTTCATATGTTTGGTGGCTTGCTTGCGTCAGCCGTTATGGCAGGTGCTGTATTTTTTCACCTGGTATCGCCGCTGGGTATTGAAGTGCTACACAACGGGGAATCAGATGGTGGTTCGCTGTTTTACGCCGCGCTGTCAATTTTCATACTAGGTATTGTCCTGTTCTTTTTGAACCGTGGATGGACCGACCGAGATAAGTACGAATACATTTAGTCTTTGCGCTAAATCAGCTATTCCTTGAAGGGGTTCTTAACAGAACCCCTTTTCAGTTGGGCTAGAAAATCTTAACGCTTACGCGGACGCCTTCTAGTCGACGCCTCTATCACATCGCCCAAACCGGGTAGCTCTTGCACCGCCCTAGGTTGTTCATTTCCCGTATCCATCGCCTTGTTAGTACTGTGTGACGAGAGTGGGTTAATACCAGGATCAACCACTTCGGCAACTATTTTTAGTCGCACATGACGCTGCCCTATGCGTCGTATACCGATGATGTATTCGCTTTTTATATTGCCTTGCCGAATAACATCAAACAGACGCGGTATGCGCAAAGCTAATTTTTCTAAAAACGCTTGTTGCTCGATGTTCATGCCTCTCATCCACTGTTTATAATTACAGCTAAGGAGAGACTACCGTAAGACGCAGCAGCTTGGGAGATTTTTACAAAAAAAAGGCGTCATATAGACGCCTTTCTTTGTCGGACCGAATGAGCGTGGTTACACCTCGACAGCATTCTCTATAGCGGGAGTAGAGCTGCCCACTGGAATTTTACGGGGCTTCATTGCTTCCGGAATTTCCTTGACCAACGATACTTTCA
>CALKLO010000121.1 GCA_937991945.1 uncultured Granulosicoccus sp. | reverse complement strand
CGGTAACCAGGCTGTTGACGATAAATTCACAGTCATGTGTTACGGCGAAGAAAATGCGGGTCGGGTATTGCCAGGCTTAGCACTCGATGCTGACATGCGTTTCCCGTTTTATCGCATCAGCGATGAAATTGAGAAAGTGACGGAGGGTGAAGGGCGCAGAATCGATGCTTATCTTCAGCTCAAGGTGACTGACTCCGAAGTGGTGAGAGGCAAAATCCTCATCGATTCACCTGGGTTTGATGCGGATGAGCAGCGTACCTCGACGCTTAAACTGACCAATCACATCATGGATTTATCCGATTTGGTGTTGGTGTTTTTTGACGCGCGGCACCCTGAACCGGGCTCTATGCAGGATACGTTGACGCATCTGGTGGAAAACACCATTGCACGTAATGACAGCAACAAATTCTTATTCATTCTTAACCAAATTGATTCAGCAGCAAGAGAAGACAACACTGAAGAAATTGTCGGTGCTTGGCAGCGTGCCTTGTCGCAGAAAGGCCTGACAGCGGGACGTTTCTACACGATATACAACAAAGACAGAGCGCTTCCGTTTGAAGATGAAGCGGTACAGCAGCGGTTTGAAACTAAGCGGGACACTGATCTTGCCGAGATCGAAGATCGGATTCGCCAAGTGGAGGTTGAGCGTGCTTATCGTATTGTTGGAACCATGGAAAAGGATGCCTATGCGATGCGTGATAAGGCGATTCCTGCCATTACTCGACTAAAGAGAACGTGGGCAAAGCGTGTGCTGCGCATTGATGCCATCGTGCTCGGGCTACTCGCTGCGATAGTCGTTGGAATTTCTGTTGCGACAGGCACTATTGGCGCTCTGTTCACGTATATTTTAGGCGCGTTTACTGATCCAACATTAATGTTGGTCACGGTTATCGGAGCTGCAGTAGTTGTTGGTGCGGTGCACTTTACGGTGCGCAAACTGGTTGCTCAGTTCATGGCAAAAAGATTGGAAGGCACAGATGATGAGCCTTATGCCAAAGCGTTTAGATTCAACACGCGCTTTTACCGTTCGGTATTTAGCCACAAGCCGGTTGGCTGGGGATCTCGCTCAGCGAAATCTATTGACGAGGTGCTAGAGCATGCATCGCAATTCGTAGAATCGCTAAACGATCAGTTTACAAATCCTTCTGGCAGACCAAGAGAGTGGTAGTCACTCTCTAGTTTTGTTATTGCCCGGAACTAAACCCTGTTGGAGTTTGTTCCGGGCAATTGGCGATGTCTTACTCGCCCATCTTTTCAGTTTTGTTGTCGCTCGCAGGCTTAGTGTCTGCCTTGGCTTGCGTAGGTTTTGCAACCGGAGCCACAACATCAGCCACCTTCTTTGACGCAAACGATGACCCGCTGCTTCTAGGCGACTCGTCTTTGTTGGCTAATGAACGGACTGTGCTCTTCAATTGGCTTGGCTGCCGCTGAGAAACATTGCTCTCATCAGCTGTCTTCGCTTTGCTCTCAGGAGCTGAAGGAGCAGGTGCTGGCGTAGTCTTTGGCTTCGCAGCTTCAAGCTTCGCAGCTTCAGGCTTCGCAGCTTCAGGCTTCGCAGCTTCAGGCTTCGCAGCTTCAGGCTTCGCAGCTTCAGGCTTCGCAGCTTCAGGCTTCGCAGCTTCAGGAGCCGTTGTTACTGGAGTGTTGCTAGGAGCCGCTGAGGTCGCTTCTGTCGTATCAGCTGATACTGGATCAGCTGCAGCGGCTTTCTTGTTGTTGACTCGCTCACGGCGACGACCACCGCCTCGACGTTTTGGCTTGCTATCGTCATTTCCACCATCAAAGGTTTCAGAAGATTCGCTGTCTGCAGAGTCGGCATCAGAGGATGGGGCCGATACGGTTTTAGCCGCATCATCATTCGCTGTTGTAGTCGCTTCAGCCTTTGGGGCTGCCGGTTTTCTAGGTGTCTTAACCTTGGCACTTTCCTCAACACTGCTTTCGCTTGAGTTTGCTGTTGTAGGTTGGCTAGGCTTGGCTGCCACAGGCTCAGCTGCGGTTACAGGCGTGTCTGTTTTAGTAACAGCTGCTGTAGGTTCTGCTGCACTTGCTGCGTCAGCCTGTTTGGTCTCTGAGCTTACCTTAGCGTTTGATGTGCCACTCGAAGCATCCGAGGTGGGCTCATTAGTCGAAGAAGGTGCCTGCGTTGCATTTGTAACAGAGGACTCACTAGACGACTCAATATTAGCTGCGTTCGCCGGCTGTGTTGAGCTCGCTGCTGCCATACCGACTGCAGCTGCCGCTGCAACGGCAGGCTTGGCCGTGTCGTTAGTGCTGTCAGAACCTTCAGCACTTACTGCACTGTCTGTTTCAGCACCATTCTCTACGCCATTTCCGATAGCGTTCTCACTGTTTTTACCACGACCGCGTCCACCGCGACGGCGTCCACCTCGTCGACCGCGACGACGTGCACCGTCTTCGTTTTCGGCATCGTTGGTCGGGTTTTCGTTCTCGTTGTTAGCTGTTAAGTCGGCGTTCTCTTCTACAGTCCCTGTCGCATCTGTGTTGTTCTCTGCGACTTCGTCTGAGCCTGCTGCACGTTCTTGCTTACGTCCACGCCCACGTCCACGACCACGTGATTTTGTAGTACCCGATTGCTCGTCTTTATCTGCATCGGTTGTTTCGGCATTGGCCTTGTTTGCACCGCGCTTGTTCTTGCGCTCACCTTCTACTTTAGTGTCGGTGTCTGCAGACTCAGCTGATTTGCCACGTTTTGCATTTTTACGTGAATTGGTGCGACCCTCGGCCTTTTCACCTTCAACCTTGTCGCCTTCAGCGCGATTGCGACCTCGTCCACCACGACCGCCAGAACGCTTATTACGATTCTGGTTGCGATTACCGTCAGAATCAGATTTCTTTCCTCGGGTGTTTTTTGCATCACTTGCGGAGGACTCAGTGCTCGCCTCTTCAGTGCTTGCTGCGCTGCTTGCTCCAAATAAGGAGGTAACAGCACCAAAAATACGGCGTAGTCCGCCGGTATTTTGAGGTGCTGCTTCTACTGCAGCTGGCATTCTGTGAGCCGGAGTAGGCGCTGGGGCCAATGGCGCAACAGTACTGACTGCGGCAGTCTCAGGTTTTTTCTCGTCTTTCGCGTCTTGGGGAGAATACGTTTCAGTATTGTCCGCAGCCAATTCGTAACTCTTCTTGGCGCTCATTTCATTGTCGGCATCGCTCATGCGAATGCGTTCGATGGTGTAGTTAGGTGTTTCGATCGATGGATTAGCGACAATCAACAAAGTGACTGAATTGCGCGCTTCGATCTCAGTAATGTTTTGGCGTTTCTCATTAAGAAGATACGTCGCAACTTCGACAGGCACATCAGCCAGAACGCGGCCGGTGTTGTCTTTCATTGCCTCTTCTTCAACAAGACGCAAAATGGATAGGGCAGTGGACTCGATACCGCGGATAGTGCCGTGACCGTGACAGCGTGGGCAGACATTTTCCGACGATTCGCCCAAAGACGGACGGAGCCGTTGGCGAGACATCTCGAGCAGACCAAATTTAGAAATTCGACCAATTTGAACGCGGGCACGATCTTGTTTTAGTGCATCACGGAGTCTGTTTTCGACAGCCCGTTGGTGCTTTGAAGCCATCATGTCGATGAAATCAATGACCACGAGGCCACCTAGATCGCGCAATCGTAGCTGGCGAGCGACTTCGTCCGCAGCTTCTAGATTGGTGTTTGTTGCTGTTTCCTCAATATCGTGACCCTTTGTCGCCTTGGCTGAGTTGATATCGATGGAGATAAGCGCTTCTGTGTGGTCGATGACCAGAGCGCCGCCAGAGGGCAGGCGTACTTCACGACGAAACGCGGATTCAATTTGTGACTCAACCTGGTAGCGGTTGAATAGAGGAACGTCATCCTGATACAGCTTTAGCTTGCGCTCGTTTTGAGGCATGTAAAGACGGATGAAGTCGGCTGCTTGTTGGTGAGTGGCTTCTTCGTCAGCGATGATTTCGCCAATGTCGCCACGAAAGTAGTCACGTAAACCACGCACAATAATGTTGCTTTCTTGATAGACAAGAAAAGGCGCTTTTTTCTCAACAGAGGCTTCTTGAATAGCTTTCCAGATGGCGGCTTGGTAGTCCAGATCCCACTGAAGTTCTTCTGTGGTTCGGCCAATACCGGCTGTTCTGACGATAGTGCCCATACCATCTGGCACTTCTACATCAGACATTGCAGCCTTGAGTTCTGCTCGATCATCACCTTCTATGCGACGAGAGACACCACCGGCGCGAGGGTTATTAGGCATTAGCACTAAAAACCGACCCGCTAAACTGATTAACGTCGTTAAAGCTGCGCCTTTGTTGCTGCGCTCTTCTTTTTCGATCTGAACAACGATTTCCTGACCTTCTTTAATGCAGTCACGGATGTTGGGGCGACCACCTTCTGATTTCTTAGGGTCCTTCTTCAGGTACTCTTTTGCAATTTCCTTGAAGGGGAGGAATCCGTGACGGTCGGCTCCGTAGTCAACGAAGACGGCTTCGAGACTAGGCTCTACCCGTGTGATCTTCGCTTTGTATATATTGGATTTTCGTTGTTCGCGTGATTTATGCTCTATGTCAAGATCGACTAGCTTTTGCCCATCTACGATGGCAACTCGCAACTCCTCTTGATGAGTCGCGTTGATCAACATTCTTTTCATTATTGGTACGGTCCATTGCGGACCCTGCCTGAGTCGGCCGTTTTCCTAGATGCGCGCACGTCTGTTGGACTCGGGGTGTAAACCAGAGAATCACTGACAGACAAACTTTGATGTAAGCGCTAAGCATCGGGTGAGCCGGGTGGCGGAATCCGTATTATTGTTGGTAAAAAAGAAGCCTCGGTTTTTAGCGGGCTTCGAAGGTCGCGGTCATTTAGGGCTTCCTCGCCTATGACTCAACGATAAAAATTTAATTAAGTGTTCAGTTTGTTTTTCTAGCAGTACAGTCATTGGTTTGGGTTGCCTTGAAACTCTATTTGGCAACAACCATCAAAAATGACTGATAATGTTAGAAGTGGCGGTTAGTTAGATCCATTTGTTAACCGACTCTTTAATATAGCAGTGACGGTGACATTCAGCAATCACCGGTACTACATTGTTCGAGCGAACTAACCCGTTGCACTTGTAACGGTAAACAGCAAGAAGTATGCAAATTCATGTCAGAGCCTAAAAATCCGTTTGATTCCAGTGAGTCACAAGAGCTGTCAAAAACACGGCATGAACGGGTTACCTCGGATGAGGACGGGCAGAGAATTGATAATTTTTTGATCCGCAAATGCAAAGGGGTGCCTCGAAGCCATATCTACCGCATTATTCGTAAAGGCGATGTCCGAGTCGATGGCCGCCGTATTAAACAGACTCGCAAATTGATCGCGGGTGAACAGGTCAGAATCCCGGCTGTTCGTATGGCGGTGGAGTCAGAGACCCGGGTTCCTGACAAGTTGGCGAAGGCGGCAGGCACCGCCGTTTTGCTGGAACACGATGATTTTCTCATCGTGAACAAGCCACCAGGTATCGCTGTGCATGGAGGTAGCGGCTTGGCCTTTGGGTTAATCGATGCGCTTCGCCAATACCGAGACGAGCCGAAGCTTGAGTTGTCTCACCGCCTAGACCGAGCGACCAGTGGCTGCTTGCTAGTTGGGCGAGGGTTAAAAGCCAACCGTCGGCTTCAAGATTTGTTTCGGCAGAGACTCATAACGAAGCGCTACTTAGCCGTTGTGGATGGTCGCTGGCCTCAAAAGCTCACCTCGGTCGATGCGCCGTTGCTGAAAAATGTTGAGCATGCGGGAGAGCGGCGAGTCATGGTCGATCCTGCTGGCCAAGAATCCCTGACTCATTTTGCCATTCTCGAACGCTTTTCAGAGGCGACTTTGCTGGATATTAAATTGGAGACTGGCCGTACTCATCAAATTCGTGTTCATGCACGACATTCTGGCCATGCGGTAGTCGGCGACGGCAGATACGGTGATAATGGTCGAAATGCCAAGTACAAAAAAATGGGTTTGAATCGGCTCTTCTTACACTCCAAAGAGTTAGCATTCGAGTGGGATGGGTCAAGTGTGAAAGTCGAAGCCAAGGTTGAAGATCCCTGGTTGAGAGCCTTGGAGGCTTTGCGTAATACGTAAGCACTGCCTAGCCAAACATTATTGACTAACGGATTACATCATGAACGATATCGTTATTGCAGGTGCAGCACGCACGCCCATCGGTTCTTTTTTAGGATCATTGTCTAGTGTGCCTGGGCATGAATTAGGCGCGACAGCCATCAAGGCCGCATTAGAGAGAGCAGGCGTCAAGGGCGAAGAGGTGTCGGAGGTTATTCTAGGACAGGTGCTAACCGCTGGCGCCGGGCAAAATACTGCTCGTCAAGCTGCCATGGCCGCTGGTATCCCAGCTGCGAGTTCCGCTATCACCATTAACCAAGTGTGCGGTTCAGGCTTGCGCTCTGTCGCAATGGCATACCAAGCCATCAAAGCTGGCGATAGCCAAATTGTTGTTGCTGGTGGACAAGAGAACATGAGTTTGTCCCCGCATTGCGCCCCTCTGCGCGCAGGACACAAAATGGGCAACGCTGATTTTGTAGACACCATGATAAAGGATGGTCTCTGGGATGCCTTCCATGGTTACCACATGGGAACCACCGCTGAAAATGTTGCTGCAGGTTGGAACATCACCAGAGAGATGCAAGATGAATTTGCCGCTCGATCACAGCAGAAGGCTGAGGCCGCTCAGTTAGCGGGGAAGTTTGCTGATGAGATTGTGCCTGTCAGCATTCAAAACAGGCGTGGGGAAATCATTGTCGATACCGACGAATATATAAAAGCTGGAACCACGGCAGAATCATTGGCCAAGCTTCGGCCAGCATTTGCCAAAGACGGTTCAGTAACAGCCGGTAACGCGTCAGGTTTAAATGACGGAGCCGCAGCCCTTGTCATGATGTCTGGAGACATGGCTAGAAACCGTGGCATTCAGCCTTTGGCATCTATCGCTAGTTGGGCCACTGTCGGAGTTGATCCATCTGTGATGGGAACTGGGCCAATACCTGCCAGTCGAGCTGCCCTGGACAAAGCGGGTTGGAACGTTGATGACTTAGATCTCGTTGAAGCTAATGAGGCATTCGCGGCTCAAGCCTGTGCTGTTAATAATGAGCTAGGGTGGGACACGGCCAAGGTTAACGTCAACGGCGGTGCTATTGCGTTGGGCCATCCAATAGGCGCATCAGGTGCGCGTGTACTGATTACGTTGCTGCATGAGATGCAAAGGCGCGATGCGAAAAAAGGTTTGGCAACGCTATGCATTGGTGGCGGAATGGGCATTGCTCTGTGTGTCTCTAGAGCGTGAGATTTATGTGTGAGAGTAATCTCCAATGGCGCGACGTATAACGACATGAGTCGGCAAAGAACAACTAGCGTGAATAAGGTAGCGTTAATATCATGAAAGCGATAATCAGTCTGGGACTGATAGGCGGCATAGTGAGTTTGGGAGCGCTGTTTAGCGCTTACCATCGTTATTTTGATTTACTGTCACATTTTCGTGTTCAGTACATTGTGCTTCTTGCGTTGGTGCTGTGTTTTTCGTTGTTCAACAAGAAACATCTTCCCTCATTTGTGTTGTTCATTTGTTTGTCCGTGCATGCATTCGATGTGCTCAGATCACAGAGCAAGGTAGATTGGGATGAGTCAATTACCGGTGACACAATCCGAGTCATGAGCAGCAACGTGTTGGCGACAAACGCTGACTACGATAAGCATATTGATTACATATTGTCTATCGAACCCGATGTCATTGTGTTTTTGGAATACACACACGACTGGGACTCTGTGATGGATAAGGCGCTGAGCGACTACCCACACCGGCTGAGAGTACCTGCGCATCATGCCTTCGGAATTGCTTTGTATAGCAAACTACCAATTTACGAAGGTTCGGCACCGTTCCTACTTCACGAGGAGCGAAAGAGCGTCGATGCCACATTAAATGTAAACGGCAAGACACTTCGCATTTTTGGTTCTCATCCAATGCCACCACTTTCGCAGTCTTTGTACGATGCCAGAAACGAGCATTTACAACGTTTAAGTGAGACGGCCAAAGCCTATGGTTCATCTATGATTGTCATGGGCGATTTAAATGTGTCGCCTTGGTCAGATCATTTTCGTAGCCTAATTGAGCAAGGTAATTTAATTGACGGTAGACGGGGGCAGGG